>JBDNAP010000050.1:0-4700 GCA_039768325.1 Thiogranum sp. | reverse complement strand
CCGGAACGAGATTGAGCGGTTATTTCGGCGTTTAAAAGGTTTCAGAAGGATTTTCTCCCGTTTTGACAAATTGGATGTTGTGTTTATGTTTTTTATTCATTTTGCCTTGATCACCGACGCCTTGATTAGTGTTAACAGGCCCTAGCACGATTGGCTGAGATGATCAGAACGTGCGCGACAGACCCAATATAGTTCCTACGTCTCTCTTTCCATGATGCTGAACAGAGCGGGTTGTTGGCAGTCGGTGAGGGGGGCATGGACGTCACACCTTCCACATGGATTGACAAAAATCAGCGGCTTATGTTTCCTATACACCAGACCCATGATCCTCCGTGGGGTGCAATATCATGGTAGATCGCGCCGTAAAAATGCACTTCCAGGCTCTTTTTCACCCAAGTAGTTTCACGTAAAATGAGCATTTACTGAACACGCCATCCCATCGTTACGGAGTTAAACTCATGTCTATTGATATTGCCCAATGCCGGAAATTCAGCGCCCAAGCACTGATCCCCGCACTGGTACTGCTGATGTTGCTGGGCGCTGGTTGCTCGGAAAAGGAAACCGCGTCCATCCAGGAAGTTGCACCGGCGCAGGCCCCGGTCCCGGCCCCCAAGGTCGCGGAAGCCCCGGCCGCAGACAAGCCTGATGACACCCAGCCTGCCGTTGCTGACGGTAGGAAGATCTATCAGACATACTGCAGAGCCTGTCACCTTAGCGGGGTTGCCGGTGCGCCGAAACAGGGTGATAAAGAGGCCTGGGCACCGCGTATTGAGAAGGGCGTTGATGCCATGTTTTCATCGGTCAAGAACGGACTTAACGCCATGCCGCCACAAGGTGCCTGTGCGCGATGCACTGATGACCAACTGCAATCAGCCATAGAATACCTGGTGGAGCAGGGTTCCTGAGCGTTGCCACGGAGATGGAAAAGTCCGTCTCCGTGGCTGCATGCAGTACAACACGACGCGACGATGTTAGCTAACCGTTGCTGGGCCAATTATCGTAATTTCATCGTGGTCGCCGCTTAATAGTTTGTGGAACATCGCGATGTCCACTCTTACACCCAGATGTCGTTTAAGGACGGGACGCACTTGCCACAGTTCCGGGCCGGACATGCCCGTTTAACGCGGGTGAATATAATCAGCCACCAGGCAAAGAGAAAGAACAACCCGTTCCTGCTTTTCACCAGGTAAAACTTTTACTTCGCAACTCCAAAAAACTCATACCGCAAATTTTACAGAACATTATCAGTACGATGCGGACTTCGAGGCGGTCGCGGACGGCTTCTGGGTGATTCTGCCAGCGTTGCCTGACGGCAAAGCGTTGCCTGACGGCAAGCATACAATCCACTTCACCGGCGGCATATGTGACATTGATACAGGAGAGGTGCTCTTCAGCGTCGATGTTACCTGCAAGCTGACCTTTTCCGGCAAGGATAAGGACGACGATATGGATAAGGACGATGATGAGGATGAAATCGACCACTAAACATCGAGGAAATGTTCAGTCGACATTTCAGCTACGATTGCGGCGGCCTTCGGGCCGCCGTTTTTTTGTCACTGTGTGTCTTACAACCCGTA
Organism: Thiogranum sp.; assembly: GCA_039768325.1. Classification (GTDB taxonomy): domain Bacteria; phylum Pseudomonadota; class Gammaproteobacteria; order DSM-19610; family DSM-19610; genus Thiogranum. The sequence goes on along the minus strand of JBDNAP010000050.1, from coordinate 3,123 downwards.
ACAAACCCGGAAGTCCACATGTCAGGCGTGGACCATAAACTCAAACTATGCGTATTTGAAATCGACAGGCAGGAATGCGCACAAAAAACAAGGCCCCTGCAACAATTACAAGGGCCTTGTCCTCGTCATGGAGAACTGCGCGCGTTCAGACAGTCCTGTCTGCGTGGGTTTATTTGCCGGATGCCTGAACCAGGGCTTTCTCGATCGAATCAGGTGCACACATAATGCTCATGAACGAACCTTCACCCATCATTGATAGATGCGGCCAATTGATTGCGATACGAAACTTTGCGGACAGGGCGTAGGGAACACCGTCTGACACGACAATTTCATAGGGCAGATGCGCTGTATGCCGCGGGCTGCTGTTATCAATCTTTCCCATAATGTACTGATCACTGCTGCAGTCTTCGCTATCTTCGCCCTTTAGCGCCACACCGAAGATGGTCTCGTCCTTGCCCGGAATGTCCACACGGTAGACCTTGGCGGTTGCACCCTTGCCCGCAGCCAGGGAATCCTCGACTGCCTGCACGGCCTCGGCCTGGCTGCCGTATTTGGCCAGTTCGCTCTGGTCGTCAAAATATGGCATTGCGAACTTATAGTGATATTTTCTCAGTTTCGCAGCGGTCAGTTTCTTCTCGGAGCCAAAATCCTTCTCTGCACCGAGCGCCCCCGCGAGCTGCGCTCGAATATCTGCCATATCACCCGCCATACGGTAGGCGGCGGCCGTGTACTCCGGATTGGTATAGACAACTTCCGTGACATCACCGTTTCTGGTGATCGAAACACGCGCAATAGCACCATAAGCACCAAAGTCCGATTTGGCAGCATGCTCCTTCATGGTATCGTTGGTCACGACTACGATATGAGCCCCGTCGTATGGAGAATATTCACCGACAATTTCAAAACCGGAACCGGTCAGTTTTGATTTGACTTCAGAGCTTACAGATCCTACCTCACCACTTGAGGTACTGGCCAGAACGAACGGCATCAAAACCTCATCGGCCATGACACTGGCTGTTGAGAGTATGAATCCGCACCCAGCGATGCATATTTTCTTTAAAAATCGTACCATTTTCCGTCTCTCCCGGTTCGTTGTGATTAAGGATTTTTCGTTACGCTGATATTGTGGAATTTTTGCCTGCGAATGGCGGCAAAAACCAAGCCCGCTAAACGAAGCCCGAAGTATAGGCTAGTCGTTCAGACTGTGCGAGCAATTACAAAACTGGCGCTCGAGGATCTGCCCCGGGCGTGGCGGGCGGTTAGATCCTATACTAGTTCCTGACCAATTTAGTCAACTGTTGTGTGTCGACCCGGGCTCGCCATTCATCCGTATTTCGGAATAGCTGAATGTAAAGCGGCTTAAGCCATCTGCACTGAGACCATGCGGCGGCCTTCGAGTTACCGTTCTGGTCGGGCGGCCTTTCTGTATTTGGCTGGAAAGTGGTTATGGGGGGAAGAAAAAATCTGGAGTGGCGGTAGAATTCGGTAAGAATTCGGGTGGCCCTGGGGTTGGCTGCAGGGGGAAAAATCAGCGCTTTTATTATGTAAACAATTGGCTAAGACGGTACGCTACGAAGCGGCTACACTGGTGATACCCATCGTGAAACCGTGTGAAGGCAATTTAATCTGCAGGTAGACTTAGGAACACTGTTATGCAAAAAGTAATTTCACTACATAAGACAATATCCAGGCTGGTTGTAGAAATCATGATCATCATTGGATTGTTGAGTGTGAGCATTGGCGTTCTTCAAAAGCTTTTTCATCTAAGCAGTATTTATGACCCTCACTTGATGGGCCTGACGCCGAGAGACTTCATTGCATTTGGCGGTATTGCTTTTATGCTGGCCATCGCATTTGCCTCCAGACGAATCTTGAAGCATTTGGAGATCCTGGTAGAACAGAAGTAGGGGAGCGTAAACGGTTATCTGCACCGCTTTGTCCTATTGATCCGGCCGCGCGCAACGATTGTAAGCGCTATGAGTCATCACGCAACGCTCAAGGCTCCGTAAGGGGCCTTGAGCTGTGGAGAAACAATCGTGGCTTTGACATCCTAGTGGACCATGCGGTTAATTATGTAACGCACGCTTGGCGCGGCCCACTGCGGCGATGATGTTGCTTGCCGGCTTTGTCCACTTGAAGGGTTTGGCGCTATTCTCGTTGTGTACTTTGATGAATCGTCGCAGTTCGGCTTTCAGCTCAGGAACGCTGGTGAATACGCCGCGGTATAGGGCACGACGCTCCAACTGAGCGAACCAACCTTCAACGGCATTCAGCCACGACGAACTGGTAGGAGTGAAGTGAAGGTGGATGCGGGGGTGCGCTTCGAGCCACTCGTGCACAGCCGGAGTTTTGTGAGCGCTCAGGTTGTCCAGGATGATGTGAAGATCCTTGCCGGCGCTGAAGCGCCGATTCAGCAGTTTGAGGAAGGACAAAAACTCCTTGCCGTTAGTCTTGTCCGTGATCTTGCCGATGACTTTGCCTGTGAGCGTATTGAATGCGGCGTAAAGCGCTGCGGTACCGTTTCGCTTGTAGTCATGAGTGCGGCTGCCAATACGACTCGGATTCAGCGGTAAACCAGGCTGTGTGCGGTCCAGCGCCTGTATCTGTGTCTTCTCGTCAACGCTGAGCACCACGGCGTTGTCGGGCGGACTCATGTACAGCCCGACGATATCGACCACCTTGTCGGCGAATGCCGGGTCGGTGCTGATCTTGAATGTCTTCAGCCGATGTGGGCGTAAATCAGCGGCTTTCCAGATCTGGCGTACCTGCCATGGTGTCACCTGCGCGTACCGGGCCATCAACTCAATGCTCCAGTGTGTTGCCTCTTCAGGGACACGTTTCGTGGTCAGGAACATGACCTTGTCGACGGTCTTTCTATCGATGACCGTCGGGCGCCCAGAGCGCGGACGTTCCAGCAACCCGTCAATACCCTCGGCTTCAAACCGATTTCGCCATCGATGCACCGTCTTTGCTGTGGTCATCTGTGCCGTGGCAACGTCAGTGGGTGTCATTCCTTCACTGAGTTGCAGAATGATTTTCGCACGCATGATCTGACCATGGGGGAGCGCCGTGGATCGACACCATTGGTTCAGCGTTGCTGCGACTTGCTTGGAGATACAAAGT
>JBDNAP010000340.1:0-9746 GCA_039768325.1 Thiogranum sp. | reverse complement strand
TCCTGATCAGTGACCTGCTGGATCTGCTCGAGTCCTATCTGGAAACCGAGCAGGTCCGCGAGATCTATCGCGCCTACCTGTTCGGTGCCGAAGCGCATGAAGGCCAGACGCGTATATCGGGCGAACCATATATCTACCATCCCATTGAAGTGGCGCACATTCTGGCTGAGATGCGCATGGATGCAGAGAGCATCATTGCCGGCATTCTGCACGATGTCATCGAAGATACCGGGACACTCAAGGAAACGGTAACGAGCGAGTTCAGCGAAGATGTGGCCGAGTTGGTTGATGGCGTCAGCAAGCTCACCCAGATCAAGTTTGAAAGCCAGGCCGAGGCCCAGGCCGCAAATTTCCGCAAAATGATTCTGGCCATGGTGCGCGACATCCGCGTCATCCTGGTTAAACTTGCCGACCGCCTGCACAACATGCGCACCCTGGGTGTAATGCGCCCGGAAAAGCGCCGACGAATTGCCCGCGAGACGCTGGAAATCTATGCACCCATTGCGAACCGTCTGGGCATGAACCAGGTTCGACTGGAACTGGAAGAGCTGGGGTTTGCCACGCTGTACCCGATGCGCTACCGCGTGTTATCCGCTGCGGTGAAAAAAGCGCGCGGTAACCGCAAGGAGATTCTCAACAAAATTGAATCGGCCATTCAGCTGCGGCTGGACGAAGAACAGTTGAGCTGCCGCCTGCTGAGCAGGGAAAAACACCTTTACAGCCTGTATAAAAAAATACGTGACCGGGTAGGCTCTTTTACTGAAGTTTTCGATGTCTATGCCTTTCGCGTCATCGTTGACAGTGTGGATACCTGCTATCGTGTGCTCGGCAAGATGCACAACCTCTATAAACCGGTGCCCGGTAAGTTCAAGGACTACATCGCTATCCCCAAGACCAACGGCTACCAGTCTCTGCATACCGTACTGTTTGGCCCCTATGGTGTGCCGATCGAGGTACAGATTCGAAGCGAGGATATGGAGCGGGTTGCCGAGGTCGGTATCGCGGCGCACTGGCTATATAAAAGCAGCGAAAAGGCGGGCAGTAACAATGCCCAGACCCGGGCACGGGAATGGTTGCGTGAGTTGCTGGAAATGCAGCGTAATGCGGGTAATTCGCTGGAGTTTCTGGAAAGTGTAAAAATCGACCTGTTCCCCGATGAGGTTTATGTGTTCACGCCGGCCGGCGATATCCTGGAATTGCCGCGCGGCGCTACTGCAGTGGACTTTGCCTATGCTGTGCATACCGATGTCGGAAATACCTGCATAGCCGCCAAAATCGACCGGCGTCTGGCGCCATTGCGTACGCCCCTTTTAAACGGTCAAACGGTGGAAGTGATTACCGCCACCGGCGCCCACCCCAATCCCGCCTGGCTGAATTTTGTCTCCACCGCCAAGGCCAGAACCAATATCCGCCATTACCTGAAAAACCTGCAGAATGATGAAGCCACGGAACTTGGCCAACGCCTGCTGGACAAGGCATTGCATAATATAAACAGCGCGTTGACAGATATTCAGGATCAGCTGTTTGACCAGGTGATAGCGGAATGCGGCTTCAAAAGCAGGGAAAGCCTGTATGCCGATATCGGTCTAGGTAACCGCATGGCGATGCTGGTCGCGCGCCGGCTGGTACCCGTGGAAGGGGGTGGCGAGGAAAAGCCCCGTGGAACCGGACACAGCAAACCATTGGCTATTCGTGACACCGAAGGGATGGTAGTGCACTTTGCGCGTTGCTGCCGTCCCATCCCGGGTGATGCTATTGTCGGTTTTATCAGCTCGGGTCGTGGCCTGGTTATTCATACCGAAACCTGCAAAAACCTGACTGACTTTCGCAGACGACCGGACAAATGGATTGATGTTGAATGGCAGCCGGGCATCAAGGGCGAGTTTCCAGCGGAAATTCGTGTCGATGTCAGCAACCAGAAAGGTGTCCTGGCAACCATTGCAGCGGAAATATCCGAAACCGGTTCCAACATCGAAAATGTTTCGATCGAGGAGCGTGACGGTCTGGATACCTCAATGAACTTTACGGTTGCTGTCCACGACCGCGGACATCTGGCGCGAGTGATGCGCTGTATACGCAAGTTGCCGGCGGTTATGCGCATCACCCGCAGCAAGAGCTAGGTCCTAACAGGAGACAATATGCAGCGCAGAGTCATTCACACAGACAAAGCACCACAGGCGATCGGCACATATTCGCAGGCGGTACGAACCGGAAACACGGTGTATCTTTCCGGACAGATAGCGCTCGTCCCGGAAACGATGGAGATGGCGGAAGGTAATATGGAAGCGCAGATCCGTCGGGTATTCGATAATCTGACAGCGGTATGCGAGGCGGCGGGCGGCAGCATGGCCGATATCGCCAAACTGAATATTTTTCTCACTGACCTTGGACATTTTCCGCTGGTCAACCAGGTCATGGCAGACTATTTTCAGGAACCCTATCCGGCACGCGCCGCGGTCGGAGTAGCCTCACTACCTAAGGACGCTCAAGTCGAGATGGACGCCATTCTGGTCTTCAACGACTGAACAGCTTGCAGAATAACCAGGCCACACTGGATACGCTTCCGGTCTCGACGCTACGCGGCGTGGGACCGAGATCAGCGGCGAAGCTGGCGGCTTTCGGCATAGAGACCGTTCAGGATGTGCTGTTTCATCTGCCGCGTCGTTACGAGGATCGTACCCGTATTGTGCCGATCGGCAGTTTGCGGTCCGGGGATCATGCCGTGATCGAGGCCGAAGTGGATTTGGCCGAAATAAAATATGGCAGACGACGCAGCCTGCTGGCACGGGTCAGCGATGGCAGCGGTTCGCTGATGTTGAGATTTTTTTACTTCAGCAAAGCCCAGCAGCAAGGTTTATCACGGGGTACGCGGCTGCGGATATACGGAGAAGTGCGTCGTGGCCCGGTGACACTGGAGATGGTTCACCCTGAATACCAGCGCCTGGCTGACGGCGAACAGGCACTGACGGAAGACCGCTTAACGGCGATTTACCCCGCCAGTGAAGGCGTTCACCAGCTCACCCTGCGCAAACTCAGTGAACAGGCATTGCAGCTGTTCGAACACAATCGCTTACCGGACTGGCTGCCTAAAGAGCTGCTGGTAAAGCTCAATTTGACCGATCTTCAGTCTGCCTTACGCTATGTACACCGGCCACCACCGGAAGCCGATCTAGAGGCATTGGAGGCGGGTGTCCATTTCACCCAGCAACGCCTCGCCTTCGAAGAGATGCTGGCCCACCATCTGAGCCTGCGACGCGTGCGCGAGCGCGCGCGCCGACTCAAAGCGGAAGCGCTGGCTGGCAATACCCCATTGCTGACGAGATTCAGGCAGTCACTGCCTTTTGTGTTAACCGCCGCCCAACAGCGAGTAATCGGTGAACTGTTGCGTGATTTATCCGCCTCCCATCCCATGATGCGGCTGGTGCAGGGGGATGTCGGCTCCGGCAAAACCGTGGTGGCAGCAGCGGCTGCTATACAGACCGTCGCATGTGCCTGCCAGGTGGCCATCATGGCCCCTACCGAACTGCTGGCGGAACAACACTTCGCGAATTTTGATGACTGGTTCAAGTCACTCGGTATCAAGGTGGGCTGGTTATCGGGCAAGGTCAAGGGCAAGGCGCGCGACAGGGTGTTGGCAGACTTGGCAGACGGCAGCCTCAAGGTTCTCATTGGCACTCACGCGCTGTTCCAGCAAGATGTAACGTTCGACCGCCTCGGGCTGGTGATTATCGACGAACAGCACCGCTTCGGGGTCCATCAGCGCCTGGCGTTGCGCGATAAGGGCAGGGCGCAACAGAAGGTTCCGCATCAACTGATCATGACGGCTACACCGATACCGAGAACGTTGTCCATGGCGCTCTATGCAGATCTGGACTCTTCCGTGATCGACGAGTTGCCGCCCGGACGTACACCGGTGCAGACGGTAGCGCTACCTGACAGCCGCCGTGTCGAGGTGATTGAGCGTGTGCGCGAGGCATGCCGCGAGGGCAGACAGGCCTATTGGGTATGTACTCTTATCGAGGAGTCAGAGTCCCTGCAGTGCCAGGCGGCAGAGGACACTGCTGTGCTGCTGGCACAAACATTACCCGAACTCAATGTCGGGCTGGTGCACGGACGCCTGAAAGATCAGGAGAAGGCCACACGCATGGCTGACTTCAAGCGGGGTCATATCGATCTTCTGGTGGCTACAACGGTGATCGAGGTTGGCGTCGATGTGTCCAACGCATCGCTGATGATTATCGAAAATGCCGAACGCCTCGGACTGGCACAATTGCACCAGCTGCGCGGTCGGGTCGGGCGCGGTGCCGCGCAAAGCAGTTGTGTGCTTATGTACCATGGGCCATTGTCGAAGCTGGCACGCAAACGCCTGATGGTATTACGCGAAAGCAACGATGGTTTCGAAATCGCCAGCAAAGACCTGGAACTGCGTGGTCCAGGTGAAGTGCTGGGAACCCGTCAGACCGGCATGCTTCAGTTTCGCATCGCCGACCTGTCGCGCGACCAGAGTTTGCTGAATAAGGTCGAAATGGCTGCCTCCTACCTGATCGAAAACCAGGTCGATCGTATTCAACCGATTATCCGCCGCTGGTTGGGGCGCTCAGATTGTTATGGCGAAGTTTAACCGTCGCTGTGCCGCGCAGCGTTGCCAGCGAAATTCTTTCCTGGGTGTCGAGAAATTCCCGGGCTAATCATTTTGTGTAAAAGGAGGGGTGAAGGGCATGGATAAGATTATGAATCCTGAGGTTGTAAAAGTGTTTAATGATTATCCAGAGCCTGTTCGTCAAAAACTAATGCTTCTTCGCCAGTTGGTTCTGGATACAGCATCAGAAACGGAAAACGTCAGCACACTTGAAGAAACGCTGAAATGGGGAGAGCCAAGCTATCTTGCAGAGAGCGGAAGTGCTATCAGGTTGGGTTGGAAAGAGTCAAGATCAGGACAATATTTAATGTGTTTTCACTGTAGAACCAAGCTGCTTGATACATTTAAAGAACTTTATGGAGACAAGTTCAAGTATGAAGGTAACAGGGCCATTGTGTTCAATGAAGATGATGAAATTGCAACCAATGAACTGAAACATTGCATATCGTTGTCGCTCACTTACCATCGTAGAAAAAACCGTCCAATGTTGGGGGTATGAAGAAAGCACTTACCAAACACATCCAGCGCATGAAATCGCGGCGTTGATGTTTACATGGCTGTGCACAACGGACTGTTGCATGCCTGGCAGCAGTCATTCGGTCAGCTGCATCGAGAATGGTGAGATTGTCCCTGCAGGTCTGGTTAAGCACATATCGACTTGGGGTGGGGAATCGCTTATGTTGGAGGTGATGAGATTGGGTGCGATGACGTCTTGGTCAGCCTTCGCGAAGCTATCTACTCCAGGCTCAATAGTCCGGTGACTACCTGCTTAGCTGGCAGGTGGCGATAAAGCCAGTAACCGCAGGAGCTGGCTTCTTAGGCGATGGCTTGCCTGGATGGTTTGGAGCGTAACTCATTGTAATTCTTGTTTATGACACATTGTGGAGTGTCGATGGTGCCCGCTGAAAGGATTGCTGCTGGGCGAGAATGCAACGCATAAGTGATGGGCATGAATTCCTTGTAAACATCGAGACCGGCGTAGACTCTGGTGCTAAACTGTTTCGAGGCTGGCTTAAATGTGTGTGTATCGATGTATTATACCGCGGCCTGCAGCTTAGCTCGCGATGTGGCTGGAGGCCCGCCTACCGGTGTGGAAGTTACAAGGTCTAGGTGAAATTTAATATGGGTGAAAGGTACAAATTCCTGGGTGCTGCGCCATGGTCGAATCAAAAGGTTAGTAAGCCTGTTCAATATCTCGCATGGGTATTAACGATCAGCGGTATCTTTGCAGTAAGTTCAATAGTCTATTTTGGTTTTTTAGAAGGTATAGAAAACTACAATATACTTATTTATTCAAGTATGGTTGTCGGGCTAATTTATTATTTTCTTATATTTAGTTATGTCGCTATAAAAGGTAAGGCACCGCCGGGTTGGCTGCCATGGGCGCAATGACTCCACCATCCTCTAGTAAGCTGATCATGTACGCCCCGTAGATAGCTCGAGCTCGGAGCAGCGTGGCGCCACATGTTTATAACCTCAGCAGTGTCGCGGAGATGGAGTGCAAGCTTGAAAATTAAAAGAGCGACAGAATCAGATTTAAATGATGTGCTGTACGTTGTAGGGCAGGCTTTCGGTAAGGATGCGGGGCCGGAAAATATAGAGCTGGTAAAGGGGCTGTTGAACGACCCGACTGCAATGCCGCTGTTATCCATTCTCGCGTTTAGCGATGATCGCGCAATCGGATACATCCTGTTCTCCAAAGCGTGTTTAACTGGTGTCGACACTTCAACACCATCTGTAATACTGGCGCCGCTTGCAGTTGTTCCCGATGCGCAAGGCGAAGGTGTGGGTGGCCGACTTATTAAAGAAGGCATCAGGCTGCTGTCAGAAACAGGGGGCGAACTGGTATTTGTTCTCGGGCATTCTGAATACTACCCGCGTCATGGTTTCAAGCCAGCCAGTGCTCTCGGATTCGAGCCACCGTATGCAATTCCAGTAAAACACGTTAATGCGTGGATGGTTCGAGAGCTGCGCCCCGGTGTGATTGGACGCGTCAGAGGAAAGGTTGGGTGTGCGGATGTATTGAATCAGCCCGAGCATGGGCGTGAATAATCAGGTTATCGCTATTAATCCAGCTTACTCGGAAAGCGAAGATCGACACTCCTTCTTATGTGATGTTGACAGACCTGCAGTCCGATACAATGCACCCATGACGTTTAATTCGAACATTTTATATGGTAAGTGAGTGAATTTATGAAACTGGAATCACTGGCGTTACATCATGGGTATGAATCAGAAGCTACAACTAAAGCGGCGGCGGTGCCTATCTATCAAACCACGTCATATACCTTCGACAATACACAGCATGGTGCAGACCTTTTTGATCTTAAAGTTACCGGGAACATCTATACGCGGATAATGAATCCAACCACTGATGTGCTTGAGCAGCGTTTGGCCGCGATGGAGGGAGGCATCGGTGCGTTAGCCGTGGCTTCGGGAATGGCGGCAATCACTTACGCTATTCAATGTATATGTGATGTAGGTACCAATATAGTCAGCACGGCCCAGTTATACGGTGGCACTTATAATCTTTTCGCTCATACGTTGCCCCGGCAGGGTATTGATGTTCGCATGGTTTCACATGATGATTTTGACGGATTTGAGAGGGCTGTCGACGAGAATACGCGAGCGATCTTTTGTGAGTCTATCGGCAATCCTGCCGGTAACGTCGTGGATATTGAGAAATTAGCGGAGATTGCGCATAGAAACGGGATTCCCTTGATTGTGGATAATACAGTAGCTACGCCCTATTTGTGCCGTGCGGTTGAACTGGGCGCTGATATTGTTATCCATTCATTGACTAAGTACATTGGTGGGCACGGTACTTCGATCGGCGGTATTATCATCGATTCCGGTAAATTTGATTGGGTGGCCAACAAAGAAAGATTTCCGGTCTTGAATGAACCGGATCCTTCCTATCATGGGGTTGTATATACGGAAGCTCTCGGGCCGGCGGCTTACATAGGACGATGCCGCGTTGTACCGCTTAGAAACACTGGAGCCGCAATCTCCCCTTTCAACGCCTTTCAGATCCTGCAGGGACTTGAAACACTGGGGCTTCGAATGGAAAGGCATTGTGAAAATGCCGAAAAACTCGCTGAGTATCTTGATAAGCACGATAAAGTTAAATGGGTGAAATATGCCGCCTTGCGCGACAGCCCTTATCATAAGACCTGTCAAAAAATAACGGGCGGTAAAGCATCTGGAATACTCAGCTTTGGAATTAACGGAGGTTCAGAAGCCGGCGCTCGATTTATTGATGGGTTAAAAATGATTCTTCGCCTGGTGAATATTGGTGATGCAAAATCATTGGCTTGTCATCCGGCGTCTACCACTCACCGGCAGTTGGGTGACGATGAACTGGCTGCTGCCGGTGTCAGCCCGGATCTCGTTCGGATATCTGTAGGTATTGAGAGCATCGACGATATCATCGCTGATGTCAGCCAGGCTCTCGATAGTGTATCGTAAAGCGCAACGAGTCTTTGTCTACTGAGTTGGCAGGGCAGGGCCAAAATGATTAAAGGTACACAAACATACTGGAATCCGTTGCTTTCTGAGAATAAAATTCGAGGGAATGGACGGTGTTGCTCAATAAATGGATCCCGCAATTGATGAAGAAAACAGGGAATTTACCAGGCTAACGCGTTTTGTTCCGGGAGCAGATTCTTTTTTGTTTGGTCCAAAGGGACAGGACTATCCAGAAGAAGCAATGATTACTCAGGGTGGCTTTTATGATGCGGCCTTTAGGATGTGATTGGAGATTATGCAATTCGGTACCCCAGCGGATGTGAACGGTCCATAATACCGATGGTGGATGCGTTGTTCTGGGGATGTCGTACGCAAGTCAGATGACTGGCAAGGACATCGGGAGATGGGATATTGGTCGCGTGGATGTCGGAATGCATGTCGGCAGATCTTTAAAGAGATTTGAAACCTAAAGTAGCAGTAATGGCTAAAATACTAATTATCTATTCAACGACAGATGGACACACCAGAAAAATCTGTATTCATCTACAGCAAATAATTGAAAATCAGGACAATCAAGTAACAGTTGTTTCCGTAGATGATGCGAGTTCGATCGACTTGGCCCCATTCGACAAAATAGTAATTGGAGCAAGTATCCGCTATGGAAAACACAGTCCTAAGATCTACGAATTCATAAAAGATAATTCACAGGTTCTGGACAGTAAACCCAACGCCTTTTTCTCTGTAAATGTGGTTGCACGTAAACCGGAAAAAAACACACCAGAAACAAATCCGTATCTCATAAAGTTTCTTAAACAAATATCCTGGCGACCAAAAATACTCGGTGTTTTTGCGGGGAAAATAGACTATCAAAAATACAGGTTTCTGGATCGTTTTATGATCAGGTTAATTATGTGGATGACTAAAGGGCCAACTGATCCAAACACAAATATCGAATTTACAGATTGGAAACAAGTCGACGAATTTGGGACGGTTATTAGTGAGATGTAACAAATGGGCGACAAAATAACCGCGTCACTGAACAATCCGGGGGGTAAACCGACGGCTCCTGCAGTACCTCGCAATCGGGTCTTTTCCTGGTTTTTCCCGCGTGTTTAAAGTGATAGAACAGGTCACCAACACCAGGAAATTTCCGTTACCCTGGAATGGCATGGTCTACTAGTGTTGTAATCTGAGGTGTACCAAACAACAGACAAGGAGAAACGAATTGGCCAGACTGTCCGCAATTGAAGGCATTGGGAAGGCTTACTCGGCCAAACTCGAAGAAGCGGGTATTGGTACGTTAGAAGACCTTTTAAAAGTATGCTGTGAGAAAAAAGGTCGTAAGGAAATATCGGAAAAATCCGGTATTAGCGAGAAACTGGTGCTTAATTGGGTAAATCGTGCTGACCTCTCAAGAATAAAGGGCGTCAGTACTCAGTATGCTGACCTGCTCGAATGTGCAGGTGTTGATACTGTTCCTGAATTGGCTCAGCGAAACCCCGAAAATCTTCAGGCCAAGATGGCTGAGATAAATGGGGAAAAAAATCTTGTGCGAAAAGTGCCGACAGCGTCACTAGTTCAGGATTGGGTGGCTCAAGCCAAGGAATTACCTCGACTGGTTACTCATTAGCTGAATCAC
>JBDNAP010000049.1:0-6519 GCA_039768325.1 Thiogranum sp. | reverse complement strand
CGGCTGCAGCTTGTTATCCGCTTGCGTCATTCGAATTCTTTGCTACCGCTTCATTTTTTTCCGGCGGCTGTTCGACGACGGGCGGCTGTGTTTTCGGTACCGGCGACTGTGTTTTCTGAAGGGTGTGTTTGGTGTCTTCGACAATATCGTGCAGTTCGGGGATTTCCGCCTGCTTGGCCAGTGTCTGCTTCAATGCGTCGGCGGCGATTTCACGGTCGATATCCGCTTTCACAGAGGAGACAAAGCGCCGCGCCCGCCCCAGCCACAGGCCGGCGGTACGCGCCACCCGCGGCAGGCGTTCCGGTCCGATCACCAGTAAAGCCACAACGCCGATAATGGCCAGTTCCCAGAAGCCAATGTCGAACATGCTTGTTCAACGCGCAGTCCAGCCTGGGCTAGACTTTGTCGTGTTCCTTGGAAGTCACTTCACCATCGATAACACGGCCACTGGCCTGATCTTTCAGTTTGCCCTCATCGCCCTTGGGCTGATCTTCCTCTTTCATGGCCTGTCGGAAACCCTTGATGGCACCGCCCAGATCGCCGCCCAGATTCTTCAGCCGTTTGGCGCCAAACAACACCAGGACGATGGCGAGAATTATCAACAGTTGCCAGATACTGATACCCATACTACCTCTCCAGTGCCGGTAACAGATTTGAACTCTGCAACCGTCAGAACTTCAAGAATCCGTGCGCGCTGCCTTCTCCTCCAGACCCGACAGACCAAAGCGGCGCTCCAGTTCATTCAACACCCTACCATGATCCACACCCTGGTGGACCAGTAATACCAATGTATGAAACCACAAATCGGCAATCTCATAAACCAATTCATCGGCATCTCCGCCTTTTGCTGCAATCACGGTTTCCGTGGCTTCTTCGCCGACTTTTTTCAGAATGCTGTCCAGCCCCTTGTGGCAGAGACTGGCGACGTAGGAAGAATCCGGATCAGCCAGTTTGCGCTGTTCCAGCACCTTTGCCAGCTGTCGAAGGATATCGTCCGGCATATCAGCTTTTTCCGTACATCTGTGAGGGATCTTTCAACACCGGCTCAATGCTCTTCCATTCACCGTTTTCCAGGCGCTGGAAAAAACAGCTGCGCCTGCCGGTATGACAGGCAATTCCGCCTTTCTGTTCAACCTGCAGGATAATGACATCATTATCACAATCCAGACGTATTTCCTTAATCAACTGCTGGTTTCCTGACTCTTCGCCCTTGTGCCACAGTTTCTGCCGGGAGCGCGACCAGTACACGGCGTGTTTGCCCTGCGCAGTCAGTTGCAGCGCCTCACGATTCATCCAGGCCACCATCAACACCCGCCCGTCATCGGCGTCCTGGGCAATGCTGGGCACCAGACCATCCTCGTCCCATTTGATGGCATCTAGCCAGTTTTCTGACATAAAGCACTCATTGCAGGAGTTTCAACAGCCGACTGGATCTTTGCGGTCAAGACCGCTGCCGACAGGCTGCGCACCGGCTTTGGTGAGACCAAATGCGGGAACGCGGCCTTGTGATCGCGATTGGTTTCATCTACAGACGCACTTCGATACCACGCGCGGCCATATATCGTTTGGCTTCCTCAATGCTGTGTTCAGCAAAGTGAAAGATACTGGCCGCCAGAACCGCATCGGCCTCGCCTTCCAGTATACCTTCGGCCAGATGTTCCAGGTTTCCGACCCCGCCGGATGCAATCACCGGCACATCCACCGACTCGCAAACTGCGCGGGTCAGCGCCAGATCAAAGCCGTTTCTGGTACCGTCACGGTCCATACTGGTCAAGAGAATCTCCCCGGCACCATAAGCGACCATCTGTTTTGCCCACTCGATGGCATCAATGCCGGTAGCTTTCCGCCCACCATGGGTAAAGATTTCCCAACGCGGCCCGCCGCTGTCTGCACCGCCATCGACCTGCTTGGCATCGATGGCGACAACGATACACTGGGAACCGAACTTGTCCGCCGCCTCGCGCACGAACTCGGGGTGGAACACCGCCGCCGTGTTGATCGCCACCTTGTCTGCACCGGCGTTCAACATGCGGCGAATATCAGCGAGCTCCCGTATACCGCCGCCCACGGTAAGTGGTATAAACACTTCGCCTGCCACCTGATCGACCACATGCACCATGGTTTCGCGCTGTTCGTGGCTGGCGGTGATATCCAGAAAGGTCAGTTCATCAGCACCTTCCATATCGTAGCGGCGGGCAATTTCAACCGGATCGCCCGCATCGCGAATATCGACGAACTGTACGCCCTTAACGACACGGCCGGCATCGACATCCAGACATGGAATGATTCGTTTTGCCAGTGGCATATGCCCCACCTTTTATCCGTAACCGATCTATAAATAGAGACAGCATTGGGTACATACATCGCCACAGTGCACAGCAAGTTGTCTTTTTACCGGTGCCTAAGCACGCTTTTTCACCCTGCGTCGACAAGCTTCTGTGCTTCGGCAAGATCAATACTGCCCTCGTACAGGGCACGGCCAATAATGGCGCCCATAATGCCTTCTTCCTCGACTGCCCGCAGTGCCTTGATGTCGTCCATCGTGCTGATACCGCCCGATGCAATGACTGGTGTACTGATTTCACTGGCCATTTTAACAGTGGCCTCGACATTGACACCCCGCATCATACCGTCGCGGCTGATATCGGTATAAACGATGGCCTCGACACCATCGCGTTCAAAATGCTGCGCCATGTCGATAACGTCGTGGTTGGACAATTTGGACCAGCCGTCAATGGCCACCTTACCATCCCTGGCATCCAGGCCAACGATGATATGTCCCGGGAACTCCAGACACAGATCATTGATAAAGTGCGGAGCACTCACCGCCTTGGTGCCGATAATGACGTATTGCACCCCGGCATCCAGATACAGCTGTACCGTGTCTTCATCGCGAATACCGCCGCCGAGCTGGATCGGCACATCCGGGAATGCGTCAGCGATACGGCGAATCACCTGGGTATTCACCGGTTGGCCTGCAAAAGCCCCATTCAGGTCCACCAGGTGCAGGCGCCGCGCACCGGCATCCACCCAGCGCTGTGCCATGTCCAGCGGATCATCGGCGAAAACGGTTTCTTCCTCCATGCGCCCCTGGCGGAGCCGCACACATTTACCGTCCTTCAGATCAATGGCAGGAATAAGCAGCATGCTTCCGTCCTCATTATTAACTCTATCATTTTAGTAATCCGGGTCAGACCTGGCCATCCCAACAGCTGAAATTCTGCAACAGCTTCAGGCCTGCCTGTTGACTTTTTTCCGGGTGGAACTGTACTGCAAACAGCTTTTCATGCGCCAGCGCACAACAGAACTCGCGCCCGTATTCAGACGTGGCGGCCTGCAGGTCTTTATCCGCCGGGGCCGTATAGTAACTGTGCACAAAATAAAATCGGCTGTCCTGTTCAATGCCCTGCCAGAGCGGATGGGTATCGTGGTGCACCTGGTTCCAGCCCATGTGCGGCACCTTGAGTTTACTGCCATCGGCAACATGGATGTTTTCCGGGAAACGCAATACTTCCCCCGCGACCAGTCCCAGGCAGGCAGTACCGTTATTTTCTTCACTGCGCTCAAACAGGGCCTGCATGCCCACGCAAATACACAGCGTCGGTTTACTGGCCGCGCTTTGCCGCGCAACCTCACCGAGACCGGTACGGGCCAGTTCCTCCATGGTGTGTCCGATACCTCCGACACCGGGGAATACCACACGATCAGCGGCCAGAATGGCCTCGGGATCAGAGCTGATCATCACCCGGGTTTGCGGCGAAACATGTTCCACCGCCTTGGCGATGGAATGCAGATTTCCCATTCCGTAATCAATGATGGCAATCGTTGACATAACGTAAAATCGATATTCCGGCCGAAAAGCCGGTGTTGCCTAGTGCTCCATCAACAAAATATTGACGGATTCAGAGCCCCTAATTGTATTGATGGCTCACCGGCCTACAAACTCCCCTTGGTGGACGGCATCATTCCGGCCATACCTGGGTCCGCCTCAACCGCCATTCGCAGCGCCCTGCCAAAGGCCTTGAAAACCGTCTCGGCAATGTGGTGCGCATTGTCACCGCGTATGCAATCAATGTGCAACGTGGCTTTGGCGTGATTGACAAAACCCTGAAAAAATTCGTGCAACAGGTCGACGTCAAAATCGCCTATGCGTGCACGGGCAAAAACGGCATGGTATTCAAGGCCGGGACGCCCTGAAAAATCGATCACCACGCGTGATAATGCCTCATCCAGCGGTACATAGGCGTGCCCGTAACGCCGGATCCCCTTTCTGTCACCCAACGCCTCGGCAAAAGCCTGCCCCAGGGCAATACCGATGTCCTCCACCGTATGGTGTGCATCGATGTGCAAATCCCCTTTTGCATCAATGGTCAAGTCCAGCAGGCCATGGCGGGCGACCTGATCCAGCATGTGCTCGAGAAACGGCACACCGGTATCCAGCTTCGCCTGGCCACTGCCTTCCAGCTCGAGGCCGACCTCAATCTGCGTCTCAAGGGTGTCACGCTTTATCTGCGATGTTCTTGAAGGCATTTTTTGTTCAATCAAATCAGACAGTCAACTGTGGTTGGTATCCTAGCGGAAATAGGGCTTTTAGAGAACCGCTACCTCGAAACTTATTTGCTCGAAACTTATTCTATTGTGTTAGTCTTTACTATTGAACTGCTGCTCCAATTAGACCATGTGTTCCAAAAGTGTGCACGCATGCCGACCCGGAAACTCGAAAAAGTCGTTTCGCTCAAAGATATCAAGGTTGCCTGCCAGGAATGCAGCCTGAACGAGCTGTGTCTGCCGGTTGGAATAGGGCGTAACGAGCTTGATCGTCTGGATTCGATCATCGATCGCAAACGCCCGCTGCTGCGTGGCGACCATTTGTTCCGCATCGACGACCCCTTCCAGTGTCTCTACGCGGTACGCTCCGGTTCATTAAAAACCTACGCGACCTCGGAAGATGGCCAGGAACATATCATGGGCTTTCATCTGCCCGGAGAACTGATCGGCCTTGACGCCATCGCGGAACGCAAACATCCGCTGGCGGCAAAAGCGCTGGAAACCACCAGTATCTGTGAAATTCCGTTTCATGACCTGCAATCGCTGAGCACGCAGTTACCGGGCCTGCAAAGCCAGTTACTGCGGATAATGAGTCAGGAAATCCGCGACGACGAACATAATATGGTGATTCTGGGCCAGAAATCCGCCGAAGAACGCCTGGCGTCATTTCTAATAGGCCTATCAAACAGATTTATGAGAAGGGGGTTTTCCGCCCATCAGTTCAACCTCAGCATGTCACGCAGTGATATCGGCAACTACCTGGGGCTGGCCCTGGAAACCGTCAGCCGTTTGTTTACCCGCTTCCAGAATGAAGGCCTGCTGCAGGTCGACCGCAAACATATCGAATTGATCGACCGGGACCGCCTGTGTGTATTTTCCGGCGCACAGTGCTCGGACGGCAACCCCAGACGATACATTCAACCTCAACCCTCCAAAAGCCAATAGTATTATTAGAAAAACCTGATATACAATTGACCTAGGTCAATGTCGTCAGTTGTCTCAACCCCCAAAGTTGACACCCGGTTTCAAATGTTCGGGAGACTCAACAATGGGCACATTCAGCAAGCATGCGCTGGCCTGGGCCGGAGTGTCGGTTTCGACGCCTGCAGCCGGCCTCACTATCGAATCGGAGTTATTTATACTCGGAGTCGACTATAAATTCTGATACATTCCGTATCCTTTAACGGCAACGGCGCAAGCCGCTGCTTTTCCTGAAAAACCATCAACTTAATTAGGAAAACGCTATGGATTCACAGACCACGTATAACTACAAGGTCGTGCGCCAGTTCACCGTGATGACCGTGGTATGGGGCATCGTCGGCATGCTGGTCGGGGTCATCATCGCTGCTGAGCTGGTGTGGCCCCAGTTAAGTATGGATTTGCCGTGGCTGCACTTTGGCCGTCTGCGTCCGTTACACACCAATGCCGTGATTTTTGCCTTTGGCGGCTCGGCCCTGTTCGCCACTTCGTACTACGTCGTGCAGCGCACCTGCCAGACGCGATTGTTTTCCGATGGCCTGGCGGCCTTTACCTTCTGGGGCTGGACAGCAGTGATTATTCTGGCGGCCGTTACACTGCCGCTCGGTATCACGACCAGCAAGGAATACGCCGAGCTCGAATGGCCCATCGATTTATTGATCACCGCCGTCTGGGTCTCTTATGCCCTGGTGTTTTTCGGCACCATCATGAAACGCCGGGTTAAACATATCTACGTGGCCAACTGGTTCTATGGCGCATTTATTCTTACCGTCGCCGTGCTGCACCTGGTCAACAGCGCCGCACTGCCGGTTTCGCTGACAAAATCCTACTCTGTGTACCCCGGCGCCATCGACGCCATGGTGCAATGGTGGTATGGACATAACGCGGTAGGCTTTTTCCTGACCGCCGGCTTCCTGGGCATGATGTATTACTTCGTGCCCAAGCAGGCGGGCCGCCCGGTTTACTCGTACCGGCTGTCAGTCGTGCACTTCT
>JBDNAP010000339.1:0-8414 GCA_039768325.1 Thiogranum sp. | reverse complement strand
CATCCGCGAAATTCCGATTGTGGTGCAAGACCGCTCCTTCAATGCGGATGGATCCCTGTTCTACCCGGCGGATCGCGCCTTCTTCGAGGGACTGGGTGACGGCTTTGGCGGTATCAATGGCCAGTTTGATGGCAACGTGGCTGCAGGACTCGACATCACTTTCGTGCCCGAGGCCACTTCGGACATCGCACCGATCTGGAATCCGGAAGCCTTCTTCAACACCATGGTGGTCAACGGTTCAACCTGGCCTGAACTGGAAGTCGCGCCTGCCGAGTACCGCTTCCGTCTCCTCAACGGGTGTAACTCCCGCTTCCTGAACATGGCCCTGATCATCACCGATCCGGTCACGGGAGCCCAGACGACCGTCAACAAGACGGTCTGGGATGATACGACTGTGCCACCCACGCAGGGAACGGTAGCTGTCAACGAGCTCAGCTTCTTCCAGATCGGCACCGAGCAGTCCATTCTGCCGCAGGTGGTCAAAGTGGAAACCGGTGCCGCAACCCAACTGCCGGGCGATGGCACCATTCCAGCCGCAACGCCGGCACCGGCCCCCCAGCAGGCCCTGCTGATGGGACTGGCCGAACGGGCCGATGTGATCGTGGACTTCCGCGGTCTGCCTGACGGCACCGTGGTGCGCCTGATCAACACCGGCCCCGATGAGCCATTCGGCGGTTTCGACCCCACCAGCGTGCCGGCCGATCCGGCCACCACCGGACAGGTGATGCAGTTTGTGGTGAACGCGTCGCTGAACGGCTTCTCACCGACGGACGAAATCCGTGCGCCGGACGGAACGCTGCAGAATCCGACCACCCGTGCGACACCGCCGGAGACCCTGGTGCTCGGCCCGGCCGACAATCCACTGCCCGACACCCAGATCG
This sequence comes from Thiogranum sp., assembly GCA_039768325.1. Taxonomy (GTDB): domain Bacteria; phylum Pseudomonadota; class Gammaproteobacteria; order DSM-19610; family DSM-19610; genus Thiogranum. The sequence continues at coordinate 7,533 of JBDNAP010000339.1, read as the reverse complement.
TGCGTACACTCGCGCTGCTGGAGGAAGAGTCCGCGCTGGTCTGTGCCCTGATCGACGCGGTGACCGGAGAAGTCACCCAGGTACCCGGGGATGTGCCGCCCTGTGTGACACCGGAAGCCGAGCCCTTCGGACCGCTGGCAGCCGTACTCGGCACGGTCAATCAGTCCGGCGTACCGAGCGTACAGCTGTGGTCTGATCCGATCACCACCAACCCGGCGCTGGATGCGACGGAAGCCTGGGAATTCCAGAACTTCTCGGCGGATGCCCATCCGGTTCACATTCACCTGGTGAAGTTCAACGTGAACGGGCGCTCAGCACTCGGTGGCGGACCCACGGTTGGCGGTGATCCGCTGAACGGCGGTATCAACGCCTGGGAGAACGGCTGGAAAGACACTGTCATCTCCTACCCCGGTGAGTCCACCACCGTGACCTCCAACTTCGACGTCCCGGGCCTGTACGTCTGGCACTGCCATATCGTCGAGCACGAGGACAACGAGATGATGGTGCCCTTCTGCGTCGGCGACCCGGCGAACTGCGGTGGCCTTGCCACACCGACCCCGGCCCAGCAAGCCGAGTTCACCACGGGGCTCGTCAACTAGAAAACCGGGTAGTTTTACCCGCGACATTTTTGGGCCGCCTTTGGGCGGCCCTTTTCTTGCCAAGGGGTACCACAGGTTGCTATGGTTGAATCATAATCAGGAAAAAAATGAAGCCCAGGTCCAGCTCAAACGGATCTGTGCGGTGAAGGCTGTATCGGCCAACTCCCCTGGGCCCACACTATCCTCTATTACGAAACAGGGAGAACACAACATCATGCGTCTGTGCAGACCGTCAGCAATGGCCGGACTGATGCTGGTCGTCGCCACCAGTATGGCCGACGAAACGCCTAAGCTGGAACAGGAAAACGATCGTATCAACTACAGCCTCGGTCACCAGATCGGCACCGATTTCAAACGCCAGAACGTCGAACTGGACCGCGCCGCCATCGCCCGCGGCATGCAGGATGCCCTCGCCGGCACCGAACCCCTGCTACCGAAGGATGACATGGAGCAGCGACTGCTGAAGCTGAAAGGTCAGATCACCGAAGACATGCAATCCGAGCAGCTAAAGCGGGTCAAGGAGCGTAAAGCGACCAACGAGCGCAAGCTCAAGGAGGCCCAGGCCTTCCTCGAGGAGAACGCCGAGCAGCCGGGCGTCGAAACCCGCTCCAGCGGCCTGCAGTACCGGGTGATCAGGGCGGGCAGCGGTGACCAACCGAAGCCGCTTGACGAGGTCACCATCCATTACCGGGGCAGACGCATCGACGGACAGGAATTCGATAGTTCCTATAAAGACAACAAACCGCGGACGATCCGCGTGGCGGACATGATCCTGGGTATCCGGGAGGCCGTGCTGATGATGCAGCCAGGCGCCAAATGGGAGCTCTACATCCCGCCCAAGCTGGGCTATGGCAGGCGATCCCCCCTCGCCTACCAGGCCGTTATTGTGGAAGTCGAATTACTCTCGGTGGGCGGTGATGGCAGCAATACGACGGCAGACACAGCCCCTGAAAGCGTGTCGGATGAGCAGCAACAACCCTGACCCGGTGTATGCCCCAGGTCCATACACGTGACCCCGATACCTTACTATCAAGGCCTTCGACCATAACGACAAACGACAACGGAGAATCTGGATGAAACAGCTCGTAGCCCTCAGTACCGCTCTGCTCGCCCCCCTGTGTCTGGCGGGTGAGCCGCCCGACCTCAGCGGTGACGAGGCAAAAATCAATTACAGCGTCGGCTACCAGATCGGTGGCGACTTCAAACTCCAGGGCGTGGAGATGCAGACGGAAACCGTCATCAGGGGCATTCAGGACGCACTGAGCGGCGCCGAACCGCTGCTGACAAAGGAGGAAATGCGTACCACCATGGGTGAGCTGGGCAAACGCATCACGGACCAGCGCAACCGGGAAAAGCATCTGGCCAAGACCCGCATTGAGAAAGAAAACGTCGAATTCCTGGTCGCCAATGCCAAGAAAGAAGGTGTGATAACCACGCCCAGCGGGCTGCAGTACAAGGTAATCGAGCCGGGTACGGGCAGAACACCCAAGGCAACGGATACGGTCACGGTCAATTACCGCGGCACCCTGATCGACGGCAAGGAGTTCGACAGTTCCTACAAGCGCCGCAAACCGGCCAGCTTCCGCGTCGACGGGGTCATTGCGGGCTGGACCGAGGCATTGCAGTTGATGAAAGAAGGCGCAAAATGGCAGCTGTTCATTCCCCATCGGCTCGCCTACGGGGAAAAAGGACAACTGCGCGAAAAGACCCTCATTTTCGACGTGGAACTGTTGTCGATTGGTGAACCCGAAGCCACTGCTGCGGCTGAACCGGGAGCAGCGCCGGCGGAATAAGCGGCCTCGCCGGGCAGCATGTTTGACGCCGTCCGTGGAAGTTTCCGAGTGATGAAAACGCAATCCAATCGAGGCGCGAACCAGGTCCCCCGGGGCCTGGTGGTCGCTGCTCTCCTGGCGGTCTGTTACCTGACCGCGTGTGGACCCGAGCCCCCGGCGCCGCCCGAGCCGTTGGAACAGATAGTGCCGGACGCGGTGGTGACAACGACCGACGGGCATACGCATGCTCACTACGTCTGCCCCATGCACCCGCAGATCGCACGCGATGAAACCGGTTCCTGTCCGATCTGTGGCATGGACCTGGTGGAAAAGCGTATCGAGCCCGCCATGGGCGATCGGCCGGCGGTGACACTGGATGCATCCGTGGTCCAGAACATGGGGGTGCGTACTGCGAAGGTCAAACGCGGGGTACTGCAAAGACATGTCCGTACCCAGGGCAACGTCACCTATGACGATGACCGCATCATCCAGGTACATTCCAGGGCACCAGGCTGGATCGAAACGCTCAATGTCCGCACGGACGGCGTAACGGTCAAGCGCAAGGATGAACTGGCACAGTTTTTCTCGCCGCTGATCGTCCAGCTGCAGCTCGAATATATCGCCGCCCTCGAAGAGCTTGAGCTTGCCGAATTGAAATCCGCCGGCCAGACGGAAATCAGTGCCAGGGTGCAATCGCTGCGCAACAATCTGAGACACCTGCACATGATGGACATGGACATCATGCGTATCGACAAATACCGCAAAGTCAACAGTACGATTCCGATCGTGGCGCCACGCAGTGGCCTGATAACCAAACTCGGTGTCCGCGAGGGCATGTACGTGGATCCGGAGGACACCCTGTTCACCATCGTTGACCTGAGCAAACTGTGGGTGATGGTGGATATCTACGAGCACCAGATGAGCTGGATGAAGCCGGGACTCAGGGTCACCATCACGGCACCGGCCCTGCCCGAACGGAGCTGGGAAGGCACCCTCGAATTCATCTACCCCGAGGTGGATCCGCTGGCGCGCACCCTGCTTGCGCGGATTGCGGTTCCTAATCCGGACCGGATACTGGTGCCGAACATGTTCGTGGAAGTGTCGATTTCCAGCACACCGAAAAAAAATGTCCTCATCGTCCCGCGCGAGACCGTCATCCCGACCGGCGAACGTGAGACCGTGGTAAAGGCACTCGGCAACGGCCACTTTCAGCCCGTCGAAGTCACCAGCGGCATGTGGGTCGGACCCGACGTGGAAATTCTATCCGGCTTGCAGGAGGACGACGAAGTGGTCGTATCAGGTCAGTTCCTGATTGATTCGGAATCCAGCCTGCGGGCGGACTTTTCACGAATGGCAGAGTAAGCAGCGTGCCGGTCCGTCTGATCCGTTGGTCCATCGAAAACCGCCTGCTGGTCCTGGTTGCCACCCTCGTGCTTACCGGCTGGGGATGGCTGTCAGTTACGCAGATACCGCTAGACGCCATTCCGGATCTGTCTGATGTACAGGTGATCATCCGTACCAGCTATGCCGGCCAATCCCCACAGGTCGTCGAAGATCAGGTCACCTATCCGATTACCACCACCATGCTTTCGGTGCCGGGGACGCGCGTGGTGCGCGGTTATTCCTTCTTCGGCGACTCCTTTGTGTACGTGATTTTCGAGGATGACACCGATCTCTACTGGGCGCGCGCACGGGTGCTGGAGTACCTCGACCAGGCGGAGGACAGCCTGCCGCCGGGTGTGCGGCCCAAACTGGGACCGGACGCCAGCGGTGTCGGCTGGATATTCAGCTACGCCCTGGTGGATCACAGCGGACAGCACGACCTGTCGCAGTTACGCAGCATGCAGGACTGGTTCCTCAAATTCGAACTCCAGGCGGTGCCGGGTGTGGCCGAGGTGGCGACGGTAGGCGGCATGGTGCGCCAGTACCAGGTGGTGGTAAACCCGGAGAAACTCAGGGCCTACAGCATTCCGCTGACCCGCGTTGCCGAGGCCATACGCCGAGCCAATCGCGAAACCGGCGGCTCTGTTGTGGAAATGGCGGAGTCGGAATATATGGTCCGCACCCGGGGTTATATCAAGTCGCTGGAGGATATCGAACATATCCCGATCGATCTGACGGGAGAAGGTATCCCGGTGTTATTACGGGATCTTGCGCACGTGCAGGTGGGTCCTGAAATGCGTCGGGTGGTGGCCGACCTGGATGGCGATGGCGAGGTAACCGGCGGCATCGTGGTCATGCGCCATGGCGGCAATGCGCTGCAGACCATCGCGGCGGTCAAGGAAAAGCTGAAGGCACTGCAGAGCGGCCTGCCGGCGGGCGTCGAGATCGTCGCGACTTACGACCGTTCGGATCTGATCCTGAGAGCGGTGGATAACCTGAATGAGAAACTCATCGAGGAATTCATCGTGGTCGCGCTGGTGTGTCTGTTGTTCCTCTTCCACCTGCGCTCCGCCTTTGTGGCAGTCATAACCCTGCCGCTGGGGATACTGGTCTCCTTCATCATCATGAAACACGCCGGGATCAACGCCAATATCATGTCCCTCGGCGGTATCGCCATCGCCATCGGCGCCATGGTCGACGCGGCGATCGTGATGATAGAGAACGCCCACAAGCATCTGGAAAAAGCCGGGCCCGGCCTGACCGAAAAGCAGCGCTGGAAAACGATCACCCGGGCCGCGGAAGAGGTCGGACCGGCGCTGTTCTATTCGCTGCTGATCATCACCCTGAGCTTCCTTCCCGTGTTCACCCTTGAGGCCCAGGAAGGCAGGCTATTTACCCCTCTCGCGTTCACCAAGACATTTGCCATGGCCGCTTCCGCGGGACTCGCCGTGACGCTGGTGCCGGTGCTGATGGGTTATTTCATCCGCGGCCGTATCCCCGCGGAATCGGTCAACCCGATCAGCCAGACGCTGATCTGGTTCTATCGTCCTGCCTTGAAAGTCGTACTGGACTACCCGAAAGCCACCGTGGCGCTGTCGATGCTGATCGTTCTGAGCCTGCTGATTCCACTGTACGGTGTCGGTGGTCTGCTGGCGCCGGTCAAGTGGCCCCTGCAACTGGGACAACTGGTAAAACCGTCCTTTGCCAGCGGTGCCGTTGCCGCTATCGAGGACAGACAGGCGCGCCTTGCCGCAGGCTGGCAGGATGCATTCCGGAACACACCCTGGCTGTCACGCCTCGGGCAGGGACTGGGCTCCGAATTCATGCCGGAGCTGTTCGAAGGCGATCTCATGTACATGCCTACCACCCTGCCCGGCATTTCCATCGGCAAGGCGCGCGAGTTATTGCAACAGACCGACCGGCTGATCCGTCAGACACCGGAAGTCAGGCAGGTATTCGGTAAAATCGGCCGCGCCGATACGGCCACCGATCCGGCTCCGCTCACCATGATCGAAACACTGATTCAGCTCAAACCGCGGGATCAGTGGCGAACCGACATGACGGTAGAGAAACTGATCGCCGAACTCGATGAGCGGATACGCTTTCCAGGCCTTTCCAATGCCTGGGTCATGCCGATCAAGACCCGCATCGATATGCTCGCCACCGGTATCAAAACACCCGTGGGGGTTAAAATCTCGGGGCCCGACGTCAATGAGATCGAGCGCATCGGCAAACGCATCGAGACAATCCTGCTGGCGGTACCCGGTACCAATTCGGCCTATTCGGAGCGTGTCGCCGGCGGACGCTACATCGAGATCATCCCGCGGCGCCTGGAAGCGGCAAGACTGGGACTCAATGTCGATGATATCAACGAGCTTGTCAGCGCCGCGGTGGGTGGCATCAACGTCACGCAGACCGTCGAGGGGCGGGAACGCTACACCGTGAACCTGCGTTTTCCCAGGGAACAGAGAGACGATGTAAAAAAACTGCAACAACTGCCCCTGGTCACGGCGAAGGGTGCCCAGGTCCCCCTGTCACAGGTCGCTGAAGTGAAGGTGGTGGACGGACCACCGATACTGAAAAGCGAGAATGCACGGCTGAACGGCTGGGTTTTTGTGGATATCCGCGGCGTCGATCTCGGCAGTTATGTCGACAGGGCACGCAGTGCGGTACGCGAACAGATCGAATTGCCGCCAGGCTACTCCATCGCCTGGTCCGGACAATACGAGTATATGGTACGGGCGCAACAGAAACTGCTGCAGGTGGTGCCCTTAACGCTGATCATCATCTTCGTTCTGCTTTATCTGGCGCTGCGCAATGCGTGGGAGGCCATCCTGGTCATGCTGTCTCTGCCATTTGCCCTGGTCGGCGGTTTCTGGCTGTTGCTGTTACTCGACTTCAACCTGTCGGTGGCGGTCACCGTCGGATTTATCGCACTGGCCGGTGTGGCGGCGGAATTCGGTGTGGTTATGCTGGTCTATCTCGACAATGCGCTCGATGCCTGCCGTCGTCAGGGGGGGCAGATCAGTAACGCTGCGCTGCGCGATGCCATCATGGAAGGCGCGGTACTCAGGGTTCGCCCCAAGGCCATGACTGTGGCGGTTATTATCGCCGGCCTGCTGCCAATCATGCTGAGTGAAGGTACCGGATCGGAAGTGATGCAGCGAATCGCGGCGCCCATGATCGGCGGCATGGTTACCGCGCCGCTGCTGTCGATGTTCGTCATCCCGGCAGTTTATTATCTGCAGCAACGACGCACAGTCAAAAAGCCTTGATCGCCCTCCGGCTTTAATCGGGTCCTTACTTCCTGCCGGTAATCAGCCCCGCATAGTCGTCCTCCGGCTCCAGCTTCTGATACGCCGGGGGAACACGGAACAAGTCGCGGCTCGCAATCTCGTGGGAAACCGACTTCAGTACAAAGGTCGGTTCGCCTTCGGCGGGACGGCTTCGAATGGTTATAAACTGCTCATCCGACTGGATGGCGATCCAGTCCGGGTCGGTCCTCTGCTTGGCAAACTCTATCAGGCGTGCCATGCTGATAAGTTCACGCGGCGTCATTCCCAAGGCAGCCGGATCGGCCAGACAGTGTTCCGCAACCGGTGTGCCATCGCGAAGTTCGTTGACAATCCTGCAGCGGATGCCGGCAACAGAGTCCTTTTGCACGGTCGGTGACAACACCGACAGCGGTGGCGACTTGGCATCGGCTTTGCCGGCTTGCTCAGATCCCGTGGCGGCGGTGTTTCCTGGCTTGGGTTTTGCGGGCAGGCGCTGGCCTTGAT
>JBDNAP010000338.1:0-3736 GCA_039768325.1 Thiogranum sp. | reverse complement strand
TTACAATAATGGATATTTTAAATGGGTTGCCCGGCACGTAGATCACCAGCCGACCCGGGAAGCGAGCCTCCGCACAGCGCAGGCCTTCCGCACCCACACCGATATCCCCTGCCAGGATAACTACATCGGCATCAGTTGCCGGCTGTGAAATCTTCGAACTCGATATGCAGATCATTCAGGATGTGAAGTTTCATACACTCATCTTGCTCATCGCTAATCAGTTCCTGGCCCTGATGGTAGTGGGCGGTGACCCACATGAGCACCCAATGCAAGTCACTCATGCCACTTTGTTGAAGGTTGTGGTTCAGGCGTTTCCGGTGCTGATAACTCTGGTAAGTGTTTATGGCAACCGTATGGCAGTGACCATAACGGTCCGCTTGCGCGGTAATTGCCGTGGGACACCAATCCCTACAACCTGAATATGCCTGGTCTCAGGCAACGCGGGTTATCCCTGTGGGGAATCTGCCCGCCTTATCCAACCCGCCCTTAACGGGGCTGCATTAAAGTATGTCAATAAGACCTCCTTTGAGTGATGCGGAAAATTTCCGTGGGTTTGAGAAACGTGAATTAGCGACGGACGGGAATAGCTAACCGTTCGTCTTCAGTTCACGAGGTTTGAAGCCACGCCCTGGTCGGGCTCTGGCCTATTCACGCAATGCGTGAGATGTGGAAGATGGACCGCGGCTTGCGCCGATGCACCTGTTACACGGTCCGGCAGGTGCCTTGCTTGCCACTTTGCCGTAGTGGCCACGGATAAAACCGATGTACTGGTGCCAGTATACAAATGCGCATTCGATCTGTCACTGCAAAAACATTTAGCAGGTGATATCAGGGCATTCTCCATCGAATCGGACGCACGCAAGAACAGATAATCCGTCCGTCACCTGCGAAATCGGCCGGAAATCCTTGCGGCAACTGGATTTCCCGGCTGCGTCACTACCGCGCTGCGCTCAGTAGTGACGCAGCCACTTCGACCTTGGCAGCCGGTGCACCAGGCTAAGCCTGTCACACAGGCTGCATCAGGTTGCATCGGGCAACCTTTGGTACAGGTGTGTTGCAGTGGTTTCATGAAACTACCGGTTATTTCCTGCATGAGCGTTGTGCAATCTCCATCATGCGGCGCACAAGCGTATTGTCTTCGTCAATCGGACGCGGTTCGGGCAACTCGACTTGCGCTTGTGCAGCCTCTGCCCGTTGCCGTACCTTGCGTGCCTGCGCCACGCGCAAGGCACGCTCCGGTGCGAAGGTGCACTGCTGAGCACGCGTTACCAGTGCACGCAGGCAACCGAGCGATGAAGATCGTATCTCGCCGGCGGTGATAATCCCGGCCCATTCATCCAGCACCTGCTGGTTCAGTGGTGTGGACAGGACAGTAATCATGGCCTGCGCCCGCGAGCGCTCTGCAGGCAGGAGGGCTTTCGGGTAGATCAGATCAGAGAACTCCCCACTACCACTATCCGATTGTTCCGTTACCGTGACGGGTGGTTGTGGTGATTCTTTTTGGGTTCTTATGGTGTTTCCTGGTATGACACCGGTGTCAGGGGGCCCCTGACACGCGTGTCCGGGGGTGGTGTCACTGGCGTCAGGGGCCGGTGACAATTTGTCACCCCCTGCCAGCTGTAAGCGATAGCGGTTCGAGGAGCAGGAACCGTCACTGCGGTAGCGTTGTTCGGCTGCCAACAACTTGCCGCTTATCAGTTCCTGCATCACGCGTCGGACAGTGCGGGTCGATACACCTACCTTGCTTGCAAGGGTCGCGACACTCGGCCAGCAGATGCCCTCATCATCGGCGGCATCCGCCAGCGCCATCAGGACGAGCTTGGGCACCGGCTTGAGCGCTTGGTGCCAGGCCCAGTTCATTGCCGCAATACTCACTGCATCAGCACACAGTTAACGGAGTGATCTACTCGTCACCGGTGCCGATAATGATCCGGGCGATCTCCGAGGCTGGATAGTACACGCGTCGGCCGATCTTACGCCCGCAGGCTTTAAGGGCGCGGGTCTGATGGTCGCTCGGGTAACTCAGGCTGTAGCGCAGGCCGCCGGTGGTGCGGCCGAGCAGTTCGGCCAGCTGCGTCTGCGAGAGCAGCAGACCGTAACGTTCGGTGATTTGATTCTCCAACGTCAACGTTGGGAGGCTGTCTGTGTCTTGCATAATCCGTGATCTCCTGTTGCATGATGCGGAGACACGAGATTGCGTATTGCGTCAAGCGTTTTCTATAGAAAACCAATTCAACAAAGTGCGTGGTTTTTTTCGTTAATATAATCAGTAGGATAGGTAAAGACAGGTCTGTCGAGGTTGATTGATGGCAGAAAATCCCGACACAGCTTGAATTGGTTTTCTATTGACAAGAACAGTAAAAGCCGTCTTTGAAATCTATGCGTACCTAATGCTACCTGCTTCGAGCTGCACGCATCTTCAAACCATAAGCTGATCCAGGCGCTCCACCAGATCTTCAGCACGCAGGTGTGTGTAGCGCCTCAGCATCTGCATGGACTTGTGGCCGGAGATAGCGGCCACTTCCTGGTCACCGAGGCCTGCTTCGACCAGACGCGAGACGGCTTCGTGGCGCAGGTCATGAAAACGCAGGCCATTGATACCGGCCTCCTTGAGTGTGCGGTGCCAGGCCGGCCGAAATTCATATGGCCGGCGTTTGCCGTCGCAGCCGGGTTCGCCCCAGAAGATGAGATCAGTATCGATGGGACGCACCGGATTGCTTAGCGCCAGGCTAAAAACTTGTTCTGCTTTTCGGGTGAGCGGGACGGTTCTGGCGGAACCGTTCTTGGTCTCGCTGAGGTACACGGTGCGTTTTTGCAGGTTCACCTGCCGGCGGGTCAGTGACTTGATTTCGCCGGCGCGCATGCCGGTGTAGAGCGCGATACGCGCAATCCAGCCCAGCATCGGATTGGAATGCTTGTCGCAGGCTTCAAGCAGTTGCCTTTCCTCGTCGCCAGTCAGACGACGGTCACGTCCTTTCGCGGGTGCCGGTTTGCGGATGTTGGCGACCGGGTTGTAGAACAACCCCACCCGCCATTCCTTAATGGCGATGGTGAACAGGTGCGACAGCAGGGAGAGTTCCAGCCGCACGGTGCTGGCTGACTTACCGGCCTCCAACCGTTCGTCACGATACTTTGCCACCAGGTCCGGTGTGATGGCCGCTAGGCTGTAGGCGCCCAGCTTGGCCCTCAGCGCCTTGGCCTTGTGTTGTTCGGCATAAGCGGTGCTTTCGCGTTTGGTGGAGGACACTTCAGTGAGGTAACGGTCGAGCGCGTGCCTGAGCAGGAGTCGGTCAGCGCCGGCACGATTGATGTAAACCCCGCGCACCATTTCATCCTCGGTGCGCCGCGCCCAGTCTTCCGCATCGCGTTTGGTGCGAAACGTCTTGATGGTCGCCGGCCAGCCGCGCTTGCGGATGATGGCCTTCCAGGTCTTGGAGGGTGTCTTCGAAATGGTTGCCATGCGATGCCCCCGATACCCACTCCGTTTTGGAGGTGTACCGAAAGTGTACCGCATGACACGGGGATTAAAAGTGAAAAATTCTTATCTTATTGATAAATATGGTGGCCAGGGACAGAATCGAACTGCCGACACGGGGATTTTCAGTACTGGCCAGGCCATACAGTAACTATATTTATCAATGACTTATCGGGACGCTCGTTGCGTCATTTGCATAACAATGCAGGACTGTGCAGGACTCATTCACGCAAAATTCACGCAGGCTATATTAATGCCAGC
>JBDNAP010000337.1:0-3001 GCA_039768325.1 Thiogranum sp. | reverse complement strand
CGCTGCTCAGGCGCTTTTGCTCGAGGAGAATATCCAGGGCGTCGCGTACGCCCTGTGCCCCCGCCGGGGCCGATGCCATGGCGGTATACAACCAGGAGCCACGGAACGGTGTGAACGGGTAGACAGACAACAGGGTCATGCAGCCGGCGGCGTTGACAAACACCGTCCTGGGACCCAGCACGTCATAGATCTCGTGCAGGGCTGACAGCCCACCGCAGCCGGCGCACATGGGTGTGCCGGTGCCCAGCAGATGCGTGGACGGCAGGTCTTTCATGCGCTTGAACAGGGTGTCACTCATGCGCCTGACCCCAGCTCATTACGCTCCTGGTGGGCGATCGCCTGCAGTTTCCTGACCTCCCGGAATTCCTCGCGCGTGTACAACAGACGCGCTGGCGGTGTGACGCCGTCCTCGACCGCCTTGCGGGTGACCGCCACCATCTCGAAAAACTCCTGCGGGCTGATATCCCGGCCGCCCAGGCCGCCGATAAAGCTGGTGAGAACCGGCGGCGCCTGCGGCTTTCCGTACAGTACCGCGGCCAGCTCTGCGTGCAGTACACCGCCCATGCCCATGGAAATATTCTGATCGATAACCGCGACACCCTGTTTGCCGCTCAGTACACGCTGCAGCTGCTCGGCCGGGAACGGTCTCAGCAGGCGCGGGCGCACAAGGCCGACGGCCTGGCCTGCTGCGCGCAGCTGATCCACTGCCTGCCTGGCCTTGGTGGCAAAGGAACCAATCATGACCAGCACGATCTCAGCGTCGTCGCAGCGATAGGCCTCTACTGCCTGGTGCCGGCGGCCGAAGGTTTCAGCGAACGCCGTAGCTGTTTCGTCGAACACGGCAGCCGCATTGAGTGCTGCCAGGTGACTCTCGTAACGGAAATAGGAATAAGGCGAGCTGCCCAGCACGGCGACCGCCTGGCTGTTGGGTGCACTGGCACGGAAGCGGGTGCTTTCCGGGTCGTACGGCAACAGAAAGCCGGCGACTGCCTGTGTGTCGGGAAGTTCCACCGGCTCGCGGGTGAAAGACAGGTAGAAACCGTCCAGGTTGACGATCACCGGCAGTCGCACCCGGCGATCCTCGCCGATTCGATACGCCATCAACACACTGTCGAGTACTTCCTGGCAGGTCGAACAGTGAATCTGCAGGAAGCCGCTGTCGCGTGCCGCCATGATGTCGTTGTGGTCCGGTTCCAGGGTGATGGGCGAGGCAAGACCGCGCGACACGTTGACCATGACGAAGGGGGCACGCCAGCCGGCGACCGTGTAGATCATTTCCATGCCATACAACAGGCCCTGGCTGGAGGTGGCGGTGAACACGCGCACCCCCGTGGCCGCCGCCGAACCCGCGGCCGTGATCATGGAATGCTCGGATTCCAGTGTCACTGCTCGGCCTGGCATTTTGCCCGCGTCAATCCACCCGGTTAGGGTTTCTATGATCTCTGTCTGCGGCGTGATGGGAAATGCCGGCACGTAGTCCACCCCGGCCAGGCGTGCTCCCCAGGCGGCGGCGCCATTGCCGGTCAGGAGTCTGCGTGTCATGCGCCTTGTTTCTCCTCACGTTGCGCCACATGTTCAGGCACCGCCTCGATGGCATGCGGTGGGCACTTGGCCACACAGATCAGGCAACCCTTGCAATGGTCGTAATCGATTTCCGGTCTGCCGCCGGTGCCCACCTTGATCGCAGCGTCTGGACAGAAGGTGCTGCACACCCACCAGCAGTGGTTACACAACGAGTAATCTATGACCGGGCGCACGGTGCGCCATAAGCCGGTATTGACCCGGGTACTGGTTGCGGCGGCATGGACGCTCGGTGCCGCCAGGTCGACGTCCTCGTACGGCAAGCCGATCCATTGCGGCTGATCATAGTTGCTGGCGCTGATCTCCGCGCCCTCGGTCACGCAGCCTGCCTGTGCTGCCATGGCATCGTAAGCCTGCAGTGCCGTCTGACTGTTGCGGTCAACGAGTTGTGATCCGAGTGGAGCCAGTTCCATGCGAATCGCCTCCAGCAACCGGTCACGACTGATAACACCGACCAGACGCGCTGCCGCGGCGGCACAGGCGGTGCCGACAAAGGGCAGGTCGGCGCGGTCTTCGCTATCCTCCCTGGCCGGCAGGATCAATACCGTTGCGGCTATATTCAGGCGTTCTTTCAACACCTCAGGGGCATCGAGACTGTTGATGAGCAAGACCGAGTGCTCGCGCAGTCCCTGCAATACACCGGCTGCCGGTACCGAGACCAGGCTGTCATCGGCGACCACGACCAGGTCCGGCTGGCGGATAATGCCGCGTGCATTGATCAGCTGCCGGGATGCCCGCACATAGGCAAAAATCGGTGCGCCGCGGCGTTCGGCACCGTAACGCGGCGCGTCCTGCACTTCGAAATCCTCGAGAAAAAACGCCGACCCCAGTATGCGGCTGGCCGTCTTCATGCCCTGTCCGCCGCGGCCGTGAAAGCGGATGCGATACATCTATACAAAACCGGGCGCTGTTGAGAACAGCGAATAGCGCCGAAAGCTCATGGCCTTTTTAACCCGGGCCAGCGCGAGCTCCATGGCTGCCTGGCGGGGCAGGATGTGACGCTTCGCTGCGTCTTCCAGCACCAGTCGGGTATTGCGGCGCAGCTTTTCTTCGATGCTTTGCAGCGCCGCACCCTCGCTGGCGCCGTGATATTCCATGGCGGCGCAAATGACGCCGCCTGCGTTGGCGATAAAGTCCGGGACACAGAGAATGCCCCTGTCAGCCAGGATCTTTTCGGCACCCAGCGTAACAGGTATGTTGGCACCTTCGATCACCAGTTTCGTTCTGAGCCGGTGCACGTTATCTTCGTGGATGACGTCCGGCCGCGCGGCTGGAATCCAGATGTCGCATTCCATGTCAACCACGGCGTCGCGATCAAGACGTTCTGCATCCGTATACTCGATGAGAGAAGCGCCGCTGTATTTGATTTCGCTGAGCCGGGCGACATCCAGCCCATCGGGATTATGAATGCTGCCAGCGG
>JBDNAP010000048.1:0-7142 GCA_039768325.1 Thiogranum sp. | reverse complement strand
TTAAGGAGATAATCACTGATGAAGAAAAACGCGGGTTTTACCCTTATTGAACTAGTTGCCGTGCTGGTGATCCTTGCTCTTCTGGGCGCTATGGCAGTACCACGCTTTACGGATGTTTCCAGCGATGCGTTAACGGCCGCAAAAAACGGTTCGATTGCCGGTGTACGTTCAGGACATGCCATGGCGATCGCAAAACTGAAAACTCTGCCACAACTGGATCAACTTATTGACTACGTCGGTGGACCAAATGTCGCTGTCGCCGCCGATAACTCGGGGATTCAAGTAACCATCAACAGTGTTCCCTATATAGTCAAAACATATACCGACACAACCTGCGCAACTGCAACAGCAAACGCAACAGATCAGGTTGGATGCGTCGGCGAAATCTAATCGCCAGTAAAGACACTTTGGGCACTGGAAAGGGGTGGGCGAAAGCCCGCCCCTTTTTGTCTCAGGGATACAGAGATGTACTGCAAAGGAATACAGGACGGTAGCGCCGGTTTCTCACTCATTGAGCTGGTTAGCGTGATGGTCATCCTGGCGACACTGGCCGCGCTGGCCGCACCCCGTTTCGTCCACCACGACGCTACCGTCCCGGCACAGGCTGATCAGTTGGGGCGAATAATACGCCATGCTCAGGCCTTGGCCATGAGTCAGGGCCGTCCAATTACTGTCGATGTGCAGTCCGCTTCCAGCTATGTCATTACTGATGGTGCGACTCCCACCCCTTCCACCATCCGTGACCCCAGCGGTCAGTTACAGGCCTTTTCTCTGCAGAACGGTGTAACACTGAGCGGGGCCGACCTGGAGTTCGACAGCCTTGGGCGCCCCATCAATGGCAGCAACCTGGTCACTACCATACAAAACTGGACTCTGAGCGGGGTTAGCAACACCGCTGTTGTCAGCGTCCAGGCTGTCACCGGATTTGTTTCGGTGACACCATGAAAACGCAAAGCGGATTCACGCTGATCGAGCTGGTGCTGGTCATAATCATTATATCGATAGCAGCTGTACCCCTGTTTGGTATGTTTTCTCAGGCAGCGTCCAGTCTGTTGATCAATGAAAAGACCCAGACAGCGGTGCAACTCGCCCAGGAGCACGCCGAATATCTTCTGGCGATTCGGCGGAACCAGGATTTCAACGCGACCGAACTTTCTGGCAATACAACGGAAGTCCTTGGCGGTAACTTTTCCGGCTATAACCGTTCCACTGTGATCACACCAGCACCGGGTGGCCCCGGCTGCCCGGGCGGTGCAAGCTGTAAGGAAGTGACTATCAGTGTTGATGAAGGGGCTAGCACCTATGCCGAAGTTACTTTTCTGCTGGTGGAATACTGATGGCCACTCGGCTGGAAAACGGTTTCACACTCGTAGAGATGGTCGCCGCACTGACGGTACTGGCACTGCTGGCAGCCATTGTCGGCCCCCTTCTCAGCAACGGGGCACGTGCCTACAATGACTCTGCTGCTGCAATTCACACGCTCAGTAAACTCCGTTTCGCCAGTGAACGGCTCGTGCGGGAGATTCGGGAAGTTAGCAATACCGGAGCCTACGATATACTCACTTCCGTGGCGTCGCCGAATAGCACTCTACGCTTTATAAAAACGGATACCGAAACAGTCACCATTAATTCAGCACCACCGTTGCTGACAATGGCGTATGACTCTGTCTCTGCAGCTAATCCCTATACACTCAGCGACGAACTCTCCAGCATCACGTTCAGGTACTGGCAAAGCGACGGAACAACACCGGCCAGCAACAACACGGATGTTGCATTTATCGAGTTCGAACTGGTCCTGGCTCACGGAGGCAATACCTATGCGCAACGTTCGCGGATTGCCTTGAGAAACCAGCCATGAGTTCCTGGCCGGACAGGCAAGGTGGTGCCGTGACGCTCATCGGAGCATTGTTTATCATTATCACTTTGGCGCTGATGGTCGAAGTCATTCAGCGCATGGCCGCTTCGGACGTGCTCGATACAGCAGTTCAAAATGACGCAGTGGCAGCCTTGTTTATTGCTGAAACGGGCATCGAACACGCGTCCTATCTTTATGCTAACGGAACCATCTGCGGCGATTTGTCATTAGTCAACAATGTGGCAACGGGGCAGGGCGAATTTGATATTACTTCGTCAGCACTGGTAGGTACTGATTGCCAGATTCGCGTGCGTGGAGAAATCTCATCGTTTGGTGTGCAACGTGTAATTGAAGCCACTTTAAAGAATGACGGCGGTAATCTGCTTCTAAGTGCGAATCCGGATTTTGAAGAGCCACCAGGCACTTGCGTAAATCCATGCAGACCGACTGGATGGAATGATCTGCCAGCTGGAGGTTGGGATGACAATGGCGGACCAACCGGCACCGGAGATCGAGCCGCGTATGTTATAAAGCCTAATAACGGTTCCGGCACCGCCACCACGGCCGGGACTTTCGGACTTACTGCATTTACTGTCACCGCACCAGCAGTCCTCACTCTTGATTTTGACTATAAGGTGCTGACCAGTGGTAATAGCCCACAAGAAGCACAGCTATCATTCAACCTGTCAGACGGAGTAAGCAGCTATCCGGCTTCACCGGCACCTTTCAAAAGCGGAAATACCGGTAATTATATAACCGGTAATGTTACCTTCAGTATCGGTGGCAGCGGTCCTGTCACTTTTACGGAGTTCGGTTTTACTTTGTTCGCAAAATCGGGGAAATCCAAACAAATCTGGCTGGACAATCTCCTCCTTCAAGGTCCGGGTGGTGGTTCAGCTGTCAGTCTGCATCGATGGCGTGAGGTAGTAAGCAATTGACATGCTGCGTTAAATACTGGACTCTTTTACTAAGCCTTAAGAAAAGGATTACGGGTGTTTTCATTTAAAAAGAAAAGCCGTGGTGAGCGTCTGAGTTCACTGATTGTAACTACTGAAGGTTCAGCAACCGCCACCATTCATCAGAACAAATCCGGCAAGCCGGTACTCGAACACTGTGATTTTTATCCACTCACACCAGGCCAGGATATTCAGACAAATCTGAAGAGTGTAGTCAAGAACCGGGGACTGGATAAAACCGCCTGTGCCACCCTGCTGGATATCTCTGACTACCAGCTGCTGATGGTAGAAGCGCCCGAAGTTCCGCAAACAGAACTCAAGGCGGCTATTCGCTGGCGGATCCGCGATTTGATCGATTTTCATATCGATGATGCAGTACTCGATGTCTTCGATACGCCGCCCAGCGGCGCACGTGCCGTGCAGGAAAATCTCTACGTGGTTGTTTCCCGATCCAGCGTTGTCAAGGAACGCATTGAAATGCTGCAAAGTGCCGGCGCTGATTTGGAGATTATCGACATACCGGAACTGGCGATGCGTAATATCGCCGCGCAGCTTGAGCATGATGCCGGTGGCCAGGCCATGCTGTTCTTTGCTGCCGACCAGGGGTTGATCACCCTCACTCGCGATGCCACCCTGTACCTCGCCCGCAGTCTGGATATCGGTTATCAGCAGATACTCGCCACACCCGAAGTGGTCGATCGTCTGGCACTTGAACTCCAGCGTTCCATGGATTATTACGACCGGCACTTCCAGCAGGCGCCGATTACCTCAATTACGCTCTGCCCGCTGCCCGAAGCGTTACCACAGTTCACCGAACAACTCGAGCAACAGACCGGAATTCCGGTACAGGAGATCAAGCTTGAAGATATTGTCGAAGTGAATGGCTCCATTGATGCGGAGCAATTTTCGAAATGTGTGCTGGCAATTGGTGCGGCCCTCAGGACGGTACCGGCACAACTCTGAAATAAGAATCGGGGAAACCGCCTGCCCTGATTTACACCTGCCTGCCGGTGGTAGCGACAAGTATGGTATTCGCCTGCAGCAACTGCCTGAATGCATCCGCGCTGACAGGTTTACTGAATAGATAGCCCTGATAAAAGCCGGCACCCCAGTTTATATTACACCACTGCCTGAACCGTTAGACTAAATACGGTAATCAACTCGAACCCCAAATACCTGGAGCACTGGAAAACAGCGGCTGTTCACCATGTGAATTGAAGGTATGACTTGAGTGGATTCGGTGCGGGTACGCATGTTTCCCGGTCTTTGTCCCGGGACCACACAAATGATCAACTGAACAGCGCCGGCTTTGCGTTCACTTTATCTTCAGGGTTCAGTGCTAACAACGATGACACTCAAATGACGACATCCATGTCGAGTTCCTTGATTTTTCGGGTCAGTGTATTTCTTCCCCAACCCAGTAAACGTGCCGCGTCCTGCCGGCGACCGCCGGTCCGGGCCAGCGCCACTTCGATCATGACTCGTTCGAAGGCCGGCAGTGCTTCTTTTAACAGACATTCCTCGCCATTAAGCAGCTGTTGATCCGCCCAGCTTTTCAGCGCCGCCTCCCAGCCCTCACCCGGCGGACTACCGGCATTTTGAGATTGCTTCATTTCAGCCGGCAGATCATCCAGCCTGATTTCCTTCCCCGGCGCCATAACGGTAAGCCAGCGGCACAGATTCTCGAGCTGGCGCACGTTACCGGGCCATTCCTGCTGCTTTAGATAGGACTCGGCTTCTTCTAACAGAACCTTTCCATCGACATCCAGCTCCTGCGCCGCCTGTTGCAGGAAATGCTGCATCAATAGCGCAATGTCTTCACGCCGCTCACGCAAGGAAGGAAGGTGAACACGGATGACATTCAGTCGATGAAACAGGTCCTCCCGGAAATGTCCTTCTTTCACCCGCTGTTCGAGGTCCTGGTGGGTTGCAGCAATGATACGCACATCGACTTTAACCGGTGTATGCCCCCCTACCCGGTAGAACTCTCCATCCGAGAGTACCCGCAACAAACGGGTCTGCATTTCCGCCGGCATGTCACCGATTTCATCGAGAAACAGCGTGCCTCCGTCGGATTGTTCAAAACGCCCTACACGTTGGGTCTGCGCGCCTGTGAACGCACCACGCTCATGACCAAATAGCTCTGATTCGAGTAGATCATGTGGGATTGCGGCCATGTTCAAAGCGATAAAAGGTTTAGATGCGCGCGGACTATGACGGTGCAGGGCCTGTGCGACAAGTTCCTTTCCACTACCCGATTCACCATTGATCAATACCGTTATGTTGGATCGCGATAATCGACCAATGGCCCTGAACACTTCCTGCATCGCCGGTGCTTCACCAATAATCTCCTGAACCGCTAGACTTTCGCCGGTTCCGACCTCACCCCGGGCGCTACGGCGGTAGTCAATAGCCCGGCGCGTCAGCTCAACCGCTTCGTCGACATCAAACGGTTTAGGAAGATACTCGAATGCTCCACCCTGATAAGCGGTCACAGCACTGTCCAGATCCGAATGTGCGGTGATGATAATGACGGGTAACTCCGGATAACTGTGCTGGATTTTATTGAGTAATTCAAAGCCATCCATGCCCGGCATGCGGACATCGGTGATCAGAACGTCAGGTTGGCCGCGCTCAAGTGTTTCCAGGATGCCACTTGCGGAAGAAAAACTTTTAACACCCATGTGCGCCTTCTGCAGTGCTTTTTCCAGCACCCAGCGTATGGATTGATCGTCATCGATTACCCAGACGCGTTCCGCTTCAGTCATTCCCAACCTCCAATGGCAAAAAGACAGTGAACTTGGTGTGGCCGGGCTCACTGATAAACTCGATAATCCCACGGTGCTGGTTAACCATGGATTGCGCTATAGACAAACCCAGGCCGGTACCATCTGCGCGGCCCGTCACCATAGGATAGAAAATCGTTTCCTGCATATCAGGCGGAATACCTGGACCGTTGTCGATGACATCGATCCGTATCACCAGTTTGTAACACCTTTGACCAATGGTGAACTGGCGTTGGGTTCTTGTCCGCAAAATGATGTGATCAGCGCCGGCCTGCGCGGCATTACGCAGCAGATTGAGTAAGGCCTGGACCAGCAATTCATAGTCCGCTGACAGCTCAGGAATACTCGGATCATACTGCTGCTGTAATACCAGTCCCGGATAACACTCTGCGTCCACCAGACTGCGTACGTGTTCGAGTACCTGGTGAATATTGATAATCCGGGTATCAAGAATATTATTGGGTCCCAGCATGCGATCAACCAGATTGGTTAATCGGTCCGCCTCACCGGTGATAACCCGGGTGTATTCCTTGAGTTCGGCATTTGGCAATTCGCTTTCCAGCAACTGTGCCGCGCCACGCAGCCCGCCGAGTGGATTTTTGATTTCATGCGCCATACCGCGCAGTAGTTCGCGGGCCGCTCGCTGCTGGACCAGCAGGTGCTCGTCATGAGCGATGCGAAGGTGTCGATCGACTCGGGTGATTTCCAGCAAAAGCCGGCCTTTATCTATCGGTGTAACCGTACAATCAACGGTCATTCTCTGGCCCATCGCTGTGTGCAGCTCCAGCTCACGTTCGGTAAACGTCTGCTGTTCCCGCAATGCCACCCCCAATCTGTTCACCATCGATACGCTGACAGGCGTCACCTCGGACCAGCAATGGCCTCGCACCTGTCGCTGGCTGATTTCA
The DNA here is from genome assembly GCA_039768325.1 of Thiogranum sp. Classification (GTDB taxonomy): domain Bacteria; phylum Pseudomonadota; class Gammaproteobacteria; order DSM-19610; family DSM-19610; genus Thiogranum. Next base: position 637 of record JBDNAP010000048.1, on the reverse strand, counting down.
AACAGATTCTCCGCGGCTGGATTCAGGTAGACCAGCTGCAGTTGCTCGTTGAGCAACAACACGGCGGTGTTCATAATTTCAAGCAACAGGGCGGAATTGGCCGGTTGCTGCTCAGCGGACAAGTTCATGCACCCCATAGTGCAAAAAACAAACCAGTTTCTGTTTCATTGTTCGATCTCTTTTTGCACCACGAGAAGAAAATAAATAGCTTTAATATCAATAATTAAAAGGGTGGTCCGCTTGTGGCTTGAAGGACGAAGCGATTCCGGGCCTGGCCGTACCCCGGTATTCGCCCCACACACAGCATCGCGCGCACCATTATAGTGCACGACTAAAAGAAACGAAGCTAGTAAACCGGGGTAGACCGGATTAATGAATGAGCGAACTAAGGCGCTCTTCTGGGGTTGGGTGCGGGTGCGGGCGCAGCTGGACCTCGAGGAAAATTGACGGAATGGCGGTGCAAAAAGAATTGCACCGAACTGCTGCGAATCAACTCACGGCCGGCGCTATCTACAACAGCCGCTTCCACGGTGTGAGCACCACGATCCAGGTTGGCAAAACTGATCTGACCGGATGCGGTCGGCTTACCCTGGGCCTGGCCATCAAGATAATACCTGTAGCGGTGACCCGCAGCGCT
>JBDNAP010000336.1:0-3853 GCA_039768325.1 Thiogranum sp. | reverse complement strand
GGTCTTCACCTTCGCCTTTGGTTTTCAGGTAACGGCTGTGCGATTCATTGACGTTGGCATTGAGTGCGCTCATATGCAGCAGCCGCGAAGTCCCGGTTTCACGCATGGTTTTGACAATGTTGCGCGGCAGTTCGACGTGCACGTTTTGAAACCGGCTTTTGCCTTCTTCGTTAAGAATGCCTGCCAGGTTGATAACGCAATCCGTGTCAGCCAGTACCGTTTGCAGCGTGCCAGTATCGTAGTGGTCTATTTCCAGAAGACGCAATGCCGAGCCAATGCGAAATTCGCGATGCCGTTCGGGACGCCGTGTCAACACGGTGACTGAATGACCGAGGCTGGCCAGCCGGTGCACCAGGTGTGTGCCGATAAAACCGGTTCCCCCCAGTACGCAGAGTCGTAGTACTTTCATGCTGTTCCCTTTCCGTGCGGGTAAATAATCCAACTTTAACATTTCAAGGCGTGCGCGTACTTGAAATCTAGTAACGCTGTTGAATTTCCGGCAGACGCTGTGAAAGGCGTGTCACCGGCCTCTGCAGGCGCCACTCGAATACCGTGGCGTAGGCCAGCACCCGGCGCACGTAGTGGCGCGTTTCCTTGAAGGGGATGCGTTCCATCCACAGGCTGGCGTTCATGGACTTGTCAGTGGGTAACCAGCGGCTGACGCGGTGCGGTCCGGCGTTATAGGCGGCAGCTGCCAGCACCGGGGAGCCGTTGTAACGTTTCAGCAGTTTATTCAGGTAGGCGCTGCCCAGGCGGATATTCTGATCGGAGTGCAACAATGCCTGGCTGCCCAGGTAGCGGATTTTCAGCGAACGCGCGGTTTGTTTGCCGGTTTGGGGCATCAACTGCATCAAGCCCAGGGCGCCGACCGGTGAACGAGCGTCTTCCATGAAGGCGCTTTCCTGTCGTATGACGCCATAGATCAGTGCCGGATCCAGGTCGTACTGGTCGGCGTAGGCAAATATGGATTTGCGGTGCGGCAGGGGAAAACGCAGCGTCAGGTCGGACCAGTACCCGGCGCGTGACGCCGTCAGGATGGCGCGGTCGTGCCAGCCCCAGCGGTGGGCCAGCAGGGCCACCAGTTTGAGTTCATGCTCCGGCAGCGATGCTGTTGCGTGGTACCACTCGCGGCGGGCGTCCAGCTGCTTGCCGGCCAGATACAGTTCGCGGGCGCGTACAATGCCCGGCTTCTGCTCTATGCCTTCGAGTTGCTCTTTTTCGTAGCTCGCGCGCGAGTCATTCATCTGGTAGGGACGCTGCAGATGATCGGCTGCCAGAAATCCGTAGTAGCTGCGTTCGCCGGCGAGGCGTGCGTATTCGGTAAAGGCATCACCGCTGGCGCCATCGGCATCCAGTGCGTAGGCGCGCCAGTAGCGCCAGGTTTCGGCGTCGCGTTCCGTGACATCGAGTTCATCAATCCGCTGCAGGGCCTTTTTCCAGTCCCCGTCGGACAAGGCCGAGCGCACCCGCCATTGACGGATATCGGCGTTGACGGCGTGATCGGGCACGCTGGCCAGCCACAGCGAGGCCTGTGGGTGGTTGCGTAATGCGCCCGTTAAAGCGATACGCTGCAACACCTTGCCTTTCTGCTGGTCACTGAAACGGTGGCTCCTGGCGATGTCCTGCCAGTGTTTCCAGGCCTGTTCCGGCTTATGGCGGGCAAGACGCCATACGGCGTGGGTCAGAATTTCCCTGACCAGCGGTGTGTCCTGTTTGGCCCACGATTTGGAGAGCGCGGCGGTGGGGCGGCGGTGTGCGAATTGCCAGCGTTTGACCCATTCGCGATCTTCGGCAGACAGGCGCTTGGCCAGGTACCCGGCGAGGCTGGATTTCTGGTTGGCGAAAGCCAGGCGCACACGCTCCCAGATACGATCGCTGGTGATCAGGGAGCTGGCGTAGAGCTGGTCAAAGGCCGGGTCGCAGGCATCGGGCTGGGAATAACCGACCAGCCACAGTTCGAGTGCATCCTTGAGTGCCTCTTCCCGTTTGCCTTTGGAAAGTCGGGCACGCACGTCATAACACTGCAGAGTGACGGAGCGTTGTGGCTGGTAAAAGCGCAGGTAGTTGTTCCAGTCCTTGCGTTTGCCCAGTTGATGTAACCAGCTGATGCGCAGGCGCGTGGCCAGCGGCTGGGCCTGATATCGATCCAGGAACGCCTGAATTTCCTGTGACTTGGCCTTGCTCAGGCGCCGGCGCAGTTGCCAGTACTCCAGATAACTGTACAAAGGATAATCAGTCAGTTGCCGCTTGAGATCGCGAAACTTCCCGCCGTCACCGCTATTGAGAGCGGATTCAGCCTCAAGAAACAACTCGCGTTGTTTGTCGTAGGGGGTTGCCAGGCTGGCCTTGGTCAGTAGCAACATCACCAGCAATACTATCCCTGCCAAGCGTGTCTGCATGTTCGCGTGTTGCACCCTGCCTGCTTTTATGTTGCCCCAACCAGCGACAGTAACGATAAAAGAGTCCGTGCAAAGGTACAATCCCAAAAATGGAAATATTATACCTGTGGGCCTGTTATGCATTGCTTGGTTTGTTTGCCGGTGTGATTGCCGGCCTGCTCGGCGTCGGGGGTGGGCTGGTCGTGGTGCCGATCCTGGCAGGACTGTTTGCCGGCCAGGGCTTTGCCACCCAACACCTGATGCAGCTGGCGGTCGGCACTTCGCTGGCGATCCTGGTGTTCACCTCCTCGTCTTCGATGTGGGCGCATCATCGGCGCGCGGCGGTCGACTGGCCAGTGATGCGACAGTTATCCAGCGGCATTATACTGGGTGGCTGGCTCGGTGCTGTACTGGCTGTCTGGCTGGGTGGCCTGTTGCTGGCGGGTCTGTTCGGCATCTTTGAGCTGGCGGTAGCGGCGCAGATGGCGTTTGGACGGCAGCCGGCGCCACACCGCTCAAAGCCGGGGCGATTACGTAACCTTGTTGCAGGTGTACCGATAGGCGCTGTGTCGGCCCTGCTTGGCATTGGCGGTGGTACCCTGACCGTCCCCTACCTGATCTGGCACCGGATCGATGTGCGGCAGGCGGTGGGTACGTCAGCGGCATGTGGCCTGCCGATCGCGGTGGTGGGCGCGCTTGGATTCCTGGTCGTGGGCTGGGGCCAGGCAGATCTTCCCGCCGGCAGTAGCGGCTACCTGTACTGGCCGGCGGTGATTGCCGTCAGTGTCACCAGCATACTGGGTGCTCCAATGGGCGCCTGGCTGGCTCACAACCTCCAGCGTCAGCGTCTGAAAAACGTTTTTGCCGGTTTTGTCGCTGTGCTCGGGGTGTTCATGATCGGAAAAAGCCTGCTCGGCTTTCAATTTCCGGGCTAACCGCCGGTCACCGACATGAAACGAACAACCTGCTCGGGTTTGTCCCTGAACTCATGGCGTTCCGGTTTTTGGGCAATCGCGTTGAGAATGGCCTGTTCGAGTGCCTGTTCATCGGCACCTGCGCGTAGCAGGGGACGTAGCTCAAGCTTGTCGTTCTGGCCCAGGCACAGGTAAATGGTACCGTCGACGGAAAGGCGTACACGGTTGCAGGTCTCACAGAAGTGCTGGGAAATCGGCGTGATAAAACCGATGCGTAAATCGGATCCGGCGACCTGGACATAGCGGGCAGGCCCGCCGCCCGGCATCACGCCGGGAATCAGTTCAAAGCGCTGCGCCAGGCGTTTGCGAACCGTCTGCAGATCGACATACTGCCGGGTTGCACAACGGCCGGTGTCGCCCATCGGCATGGTTTCGATAAAGCGCAGGGTAAAGTCGTTTTCGATACAGAACTCGACCATGTCTTCGACTTCGTCGTCGTTGACGCCGGCCATGACCACCATATTGATTTTGATGGGTGTAAAGCCGGCGTTTTTGGCCGCC
>JBDNAP010000335.1:0-13365 GCA_039768325.1 Thiogranum sp. | reverse complement strand
CTTGTCCTGAAAACACCCTGATTTCCTGTTTGTCGATAAAGTCCTGCATACATTCAATACCGTCTGTATCTCACACGCCGCCCCGTGAGAAATGCGGGCTGGACCAAGGTCGCGAACAGGCGGACGACATTCTCAAAAAGGTGCTGTGACGGGGCGCACTACCGACGTCCGTTACATCGATCCGGTCAGAGTCCGGAAACTGCATGACTCTATAACCAGAGCATGCGGCCGCATTCCAGAGGATGGCTCAATAAGTGATGATAGGGATAGATACGAATCTTGAAATGTTGCAGCCCACCTGCTGAACACAGCTGTTCGTCCTCGAACAGCTCGCAGCGATACGATGCTCTTCCATCATTTGCCGGGGCTACCAGTGTAAACGGGATACTGTGAGTTGCGCTGAATTCGCCGGACTCGGTTTCTGTACCCAGTACGGATTCGACGACAATGTCATCCGAGTCCATGCCATTGAGATCAACCTCGACATCGATCAACAGTGTTTTACCCGATTGAATCGCGGTCGCCACCGGCGTAGCCAGCCGCGCCCGTACACCATGCCAGTCCCGGGCAATTTTATTTTTCCACTGCGCAAGCACCCTGGCACCGCTGCCCCGGTCGTCGCGCAGCCGCCGCCCTGCCCTGCTGGCGGGTCCATACAGATCACCCAGATAATCCTCGGCCATACGTAGGGTATTGAAATTGGGCAGCACCGTTTTCATCGAAGCTTTGGATCTCGCGACCCAGTCCTCTGGTTCTCCCTCGGCGTTACGCGTGTAGAAGGAAGGCACCACCTGGTACTCCAGAGTATTCATTAATTCTTCCGCTTCCTGGTGTTCCCGGGCCTCCGCTTCGAGTTCCACGTAGGGGGTCAGCCCCCAGCCATTTTCGCCGTTCCAGGCTTCGGCCCACCAGCCGTCCAGGACGCTGAGATTGATGACGCCGTTGATCGCCGCCTTCATGCCTGAAGTGCCGCAGGCCTCCATGGGATACTCCGGGTTGTTCAGCCAGACATCCACACCCGGCAACAGTTCGCGCGTCATGGACAGATTGTAGTTTTCGAGCAGGATCACCTTGCCCTGGAACTCGGGGCGCAGACTGATATCGAACACCTGCTTGAGCAGCTTCTGGCCGGGAGCGTCGTTCGGATGCGCCTTGCCGGCAAACACAAACATAAGCGGACGCTCCGGATTGTTGACCAGTCGATCCAGGCGTTCCAGGTCCCGGAACACCAGAGTTGCACGTTTATAGGTCGCAAATCGGCGCGCAAAGCCGATCACCAGCGTGTCCTTGTGCCGGCTGCTGAGGTTGGCTGTGAGCCGATCGGCGATGGATCGGGTTGCGGGACAGCGTTCATACAGCACCAGTGCCCGGCGTCTGACGTCCTCCAGCATCGAAGCCTTGAGCAGGTGACGCACACTCAGAAAGACGTGATCGGGGATACTCTCGATAAATTGCTGCCAGAAGACCGGATCGGTCAATTTTGCCCGCCAGCCACCGCCCATGTACATTTCAAAAAGCGCAACCCAGGGTGCGGCCAGGTAGGTATCGATATCCGCACCATTGGTGACATACCCCATGGGATTTTCCGCTGCCCGCAGTTCCGGCCAGATATAAGAACACATTTCAGCGGCGACAGCGCCGTGAATACGGCTGACGCCGTTACGGAAACGCGAACCGCGCAGTGCCAGGCTGGTCATCGAGAAGGTATTCGGCGCATCGGGAACGACGCCTAATTTATACAGGCGCGACGGCGGGATACCGAGTTCTGCAATCAACCCGCCAAAGGCGGTCTGTATATCATCATTCTGGAAAACGTCGTGTCCCGCGGCCACCGGTGTATGGGTGGTAAATGCGGTGCATGAAGCGACCAGCTCAAGGGCGCTTTCAAAATCCATGTCCCGGAGTACCCACTCGCGACAGCGCTCCAGTATGAGAAATGCCGCGTGCCCTTCATTGATATGCCACACCGTGGGCTTTAATCCCAGCGCACGCAACGCCCGTACGCCACCTATGCCCAGAACGATTTCCTGCTGCAGGCGCATATGGCCATCACCGCCGTACAGTTGCGCGGTGATCAGGCGGTCCTGGGCGGCGTTCACGGACAAATCGCTGTCGAGCAGATAAAGCTGAATCTGTCCCACCTTGGCGTGCCAGACCCGCAATTCCAGCCGCCGCCCGGGTAAATCGACAGAAACGTGAATCTCGTCACCTTGGGCATCCAGCGCGGGAAGCACGGGAAGATCGCATGGGTTGGTATTCGGGTATACGGCGACCTGCTCGCCGTTACAGTCGATATGCTGGGTAAAATAGCCCTGCCGGTAAAGCAGCCCCACCCCGACAAACGGAACCCACAGATTGCTCATCGCTTTGCAGTAATCCGCGGCGAGTATACCCAGGCCACCGGCATAAATCGGCATGCTTTCGTGGAATCCGAATTCCAGGGAGAAATAAGCGACCAGATCGGTATCCCGGTCCAGCCACGTCTCGATCAGAGTGGTCGGTTTCTCTTCGTGATAGGTATCGTATGCCGCCAGTACGTGGCGATACTCGGCGAGCAGAATCGGATCCCTGGCGGCCTCATTCAACTTGTGTTGACGCACCCGTCGCAGGAAGACCCTTGGATTGTGCCAGCAGGCGTTCCAGCATGCTTCGTCGAGATGCCGGAACAGGCCACGTACACCGCGGTTCCAGCTGTAGTACAGGTCGTTGGCAAGCTCTTCCAGGCGTTTGAAACGCTCCGGGAGTACAGGCTGTATCTCGATGCTGAACCGGGAACCGGGAGCGCCGGCGTCTGTCGGTTCTTCTGTCACCGCGCCGTTACCCTCCTGGTGGTCCCGCAAAATGGCTGTTTTGCGACGGGCCCGCCCGTCTGCAGGGGCTCAGGTCAGTGACAGGTACAACCAGACCAGGCCGAACGTCAATCCGATACCGATAAGCCCCAGCAATACGGTACTGCCCTCGTTGCGCCGCCAGCCACGATAGATCCAGTAACTCTGCAAGCCGGCAAAACCCGCCGCGGCACCCGTGACTAAAAGAGTGGTTTTATTGGGTATATCCATCGGCAACAGGAAGACAAAGAAGAAAACGAACGCAACACCGAGCGGAGTCAGCGAAAAAATCCACCGTTCGACTTCCTTCTCGTGCCGGTTGGTCTTGATCAGTTGATTGAGCTTGGTGGTAATTGCCATTAATCATCTCCTTCAGTAACAAAAAAAACAAATCTCTCCCGCCATGCTGGCATGGCTCCCCGGGAACCTAGCGTAGCGACTCCTGCCGGTAAATAAACTGACGTGGATCAATTACGGTACACAACATGTCTGTTAATCCTGCAAATTTCCCATCAACATCTCTCGATGCTGTGCTATAAACTCATCCTAGTCGCCGGATTCGGTCATTCACCTGCTGCTTGTGCGGTATACCGGATTTAACGGCGAGTTTACTGGCACAATAGTCACGCGGCGCGAGATTTTTTTCTATGCGGGCATACAGGGATTAAATCAGTGGCATCATTCACCAGCATTGCAATCGCGGTCGCATTCATGGCCCTGCTGGGACTGCTGCTTGCCGCGATTCTGGCGATTGCCAACAAACAACTGTTCGTCTACGAGGATCCGCGCATCGACGAGGTCGAGGATCTGCTGCCGCATGCCAACTGTGGCGCCTGCGGGACGGCCGGTTGCCGGGCATTTGCGGAAAAGCTGGTGCAAGGTGAGCTGCAACCCGGTAAATGCACCGTTAATTCCCCGGACATGAATGCCGTGATCGCCACTTTTCTGGGCGTGGAGCTCGGTGCAGAAGAAAAACGTGTGGCACGGCTGGCCTGTGCCGGCGGCACCCATGTTGCCCGCGTACATGCCAGTTACTCCGGCCTCGATAGCTGCCGGGCCGCCGCGCTGATCTCAGGTGGAGGAAAAGGCTGTGCCTGGGGCTGTCTCGGATTCGGAGATTGTGATCAGGTCTGTGATTTTGATGCCATTGTGATGGACAGACACGGCCTGCCGGTGGTCGACACCGAGCAATGTACCGCCTGCGGGGATTGTGTTGATATCTGCCCGCGTGATTTGTTTTCCCTGCACCCCGTCAGCCATAATCTGTGGGTAGCCTGCAAGAACCAGGAGCAGGGCGAAGAAGCGGAAGCCGAGTGCGCCGTGCTATGCACCGCCTGCGGCCGCTGTGCGGCGGATGCCCCCGAAGGCCTCATCACTATGGAAAACAACCTCGCAGTCATCGATTATTCCAGAAACACCCTTGCCTCCAGGCTGGCCATCGAACGCTGTCCGACCGGCGCCATCGTCTGGCTGGATGACCAGGCAGGCATTCACAAGGGCAAAGAGGCCTTAAAGATTGTTCGCAAGGAGGCGCTACCCATCGGCTGAGCACCGGCCTGCAACAATACGACGCAAACCCGCGTTGGCGAGCGGATTTGCGGGGCAGCGACAGAACCGATACTGTCGATTCCTCTATCGGGCCTCCTTAATCATCGTGATTGACAGAATGAGACACAGTGGCAATGTTCAAGAAAACTGAAACGCAGCAGTTCAAGTACCCCGGCAAGCGCATGGCGATGGACGGCAACACCGCCGTCATTATGTGCGAGCGGGAATCTTCCGACGCAGCCGGTGCCTACCCGATAACACCCTCGACGCAAATGGGCGAGTACTGGGCAGAGGAAACCGCCAAGGGCCACATCAACGTATCGGGGCGGCCCCTGATCTTTGTCGAACCCGAAGGCGAACACGCCGCCGCCGCAGTCACCGCCGGCATGTCCATGTCCGGCTTGCGCGCCAGCAATTTCTCCTCGGCGCAGGGCATCGCCTATATGCACGAATCACTGTACGCCGCGGTTGGCAAGCGGCTGCCCTATGTACTGAACGTGGGCTGCCGGGCGATGACCAAATCCAGTCTCAACGTGCATTGCGGCCACGATGACTATCATTGCATCGACGATACCGGTTTTACCCAGGTGATGGGCAAGAATGCCCAGGAGGCGGCGGATCTCAACCTGATCGGCCGCAAAATCGCCGAGCTGTCTTTGACGCCGACTGCTGTCGCCCAGGACGGCTTCCTGACCACCCACCTGATCGAACCGCTGCAGGTTCCCGAGCGCGAACTGATCGCCGAGTTCCTGGGGCGGCCGGAGGATATCATCGACTGCCCGACGCCGGCCCAGCGCCTGCTGTACGGCGAGACGCGACGACGCATACCGGAACTGTGGACCGTGGACAATCCAATGCTGGCGGGGCCGGTGGAGAACCAGGATTCCTACATGCAATCCGTGGTCGCCCAGCGTCCCTATTTCTTCGATCATGTGGCCGCCATCGCCGAGCAGGTCATGGATGAGTACTACCAGCTCACCGGCCGGCGTTACCGGCGACTCAGTGGCTACCGCCTGGAGGACGCCGAATACCTGATTCTCGGCCAGGGCAGCATGATCGTGCAGGCAGAGGCGGTGGTCGATTACCTGCGCCAGGCGCGCGGTATCAAAGTGGGGGTCGTCAACGTCACCATGTTCCGGCCGTTTCCCGGCGACCTGCTGGGCAACATGCTGAAAAACCGGAAGGGTGTGGCGGTACTGGAACGCGTCGATCAGCCGCTCGCCGAAGACCTGCCGCTGATGCGCGAAATACGCGCCAGCCTGTCCAAATGCCTTGATAACCGGATGGCCGGTGAAACGGGCCAGCCCTATCCGGACTACGACAGTTACCGTCTGGAGGATATGCCACGCCTGTATTCAGGCTGTTACGGCCTGGGCAGCCGTGATCTGCAACCCGAAGCCCTGCTTGCCGCCATTGAAAACATGCTGCCCGACGGCAAGCGGAAACCATTCTTCTACCTGTCTGTCGATTTCATCCACGATCAGGCCGGCACACCCAAGCAGGAGATCTACCAGCAGAAGCTGATCGATGCCTACCCGCAGATCAGAAACCTGGCCATCCGCGGCAGCGAAAACCCCAACCTGACGCCGGAAGGTTCCATCACGGTACGTATGCACTCGGTGGGTGGCTGGGGTGCCATTACCACCGGCAAAAATCTCGCTATGACCCTGTTCGACCTGCTGGGCTTCGATATCAAGGCCAACCCCAAATACGGCTCGGAAAAGAAAGGCCAGCCGACCACCTACTACCTGTCGGCGGCGCCGGAACCGATCCGCCTGAACTGCGAATACCACTTTGTCGACGTGGTGATGTCGCCGGACCCGAATGTATTCGGCCACTCCAATCCCCTTTACGGGCTCAAGAAAGGCGGCGTCTTCATCATCCAGAGCAGCCTCGCAACGGCGGATGAGCTGTGGGCGAGCTTTCCGCGTCAGGCCCGGCAGACCATTATCGACAATGACTTCAGGGTGTTTTTCCTGGACGGTTTCAAAATTGCGCGTGAAGAAGCCTCCAATCCCGACCTGCAGTACCGCATGCAGGGCAATGCGTTCCAGGGTGCTTTCTTTGCCGCCTCACCATTGATGGAGAAGGCCGGTCTGGACGAACAGGGTCTGTTCGAAGCCATCGACAAACAGTTACGACACAAGTTCGGCGACAAGGGAGAACGCATCGTACAGGACAACCTGCGCGTGGTACGGCGTGGTTTTGATGAAATCCATGAAATCGTCGACAAAGAACTGGGCACTGCGAGCAGTGAGCCGCAACGCAAAACTGCCGGACTGCCGGTGATGCTCAAACAGTTACCAGAGGCGGACGGCGGCATTTCCGACGTGCATCGTTTCTGGGAACAGACCGGCAGCTTCTACATCAGCGGTCAGGGCGAAGAAAACCTGGCCGACCCCTATATCGGACTGGGTATCATTCCCGCCTCTTCGGGCGTTTTCCGCGACATGACCCAGATCCGCTTCGAATACCCCGAGTTTGTCGCGGAGAACTGCACCGCGTGCGGCAACTGCTTCACAGTCTGTCCGGACAGCGCCATCCCAGGACTTGTCAACAGTGTCAGCGATGTATTTGACACCACCATCTCACACATCGAGACCCAGGGACAGCCAACGGTTTACCTGCGTCGCGCTGCACGTGACGTGGAGAAACGCCTGCGCGCCCTGATCGAACCGGTGGGTGAAAGCGCCGAAGTCGACATACTGCTGGAGCAGTCACTGGTCGCAACGCTATCCGAATCCGACCTGGAGGACGAGAAAAAAGAACGCCTGGAACAGGAACTGGACTGGTTCAGGCAAGCCATTGGTGATTTCCAGTTCGCCATCACCAAGCCCTACTACCTCAATCGCGAGAAAAAAGCGAAAAACAGCGGCGGGCTTTTCTCCATCACCATCAACCCCTACACCTGTAAAGGTTGCATGGAATGTATCGAAGCATGCAACGACGACGCGCTGGTGGCCACACCGCAAACGCCCGAGAGCATCGCCCGGCTGCGTCAGGACTGGGATTTCTGGCTGAATCTGCCCACCACCCGGCCGGAGTTCATTCGCATCGATGACCTGGACGAGCGTATCGGGGCGCTGGAAACCCTGCTACTGGACAAGCGCAACTACGGTTCACTGGTGTCCGGCGATGGCTCCTGCCTGGGCTGTGGGGAAAAGAGCGTTATCCACCTGTTCACGGCAACAGTAACCGCTTTGATGCAGCCGCGGGTAAAAAAACATCTGGCGAAAATCGACGACCTCAGCGAACGGCTGGAACGACACATCAGACTTAAACTCGCCGAAAGCATGGATTTCACCGACACCGCCGTCATCACCGAGGTACTGGAATCCCATAAAGACAGCGACCTCACCCTGTCTGAACTGTCCGAATCGCTGGACAGTGCACACGCCGCCCAGCCCGTTGACACCGAGTGGTTGAAAACCACCACCGGGCTGTTGAAAAAACTGCGCCATCTCAAATGGCTGTACACCGAAGGGCAGACCCGACAGGGTCGCGCCGAGATGGGCATCATCAACGCCACCGGCTGCACCTCGGTGTGGGGTTCCACCTACCCCTACAACCCCTATCCTTTCCCCTGGGCGAACCATCTGTTCCAGGACTCACCCTCCATCGCGCTGGGCGTTTTCCAGGGCCACATGACCAAGATGGCAGACGGATTCAAGGCTATCCGCCAGACCGAGCTGGAACTGGCGGGTGAATACCGGGCGCAGCAACACGATGATTTCTTCACTTATTTCAACTGGCAGAAATTCAGTGATGAAGAGTGGCTGCTGTGTCCACCGGTGGTAGCGATCGGCGGCGACGGCGCCATGTACGACATCGGCTTTCAGAACATGTCGCGCGTACTGATGACCGAAATGCCGATCAAAATCATGGTGCTGGATACGCAGGTCTACTCCAATACCGGTGGTCAGGCCTGTACATCGGGATTCACCGGCCAGGTCTCGGACATGGCGGCCTACGGTAAAGCCTGGAAGGGTAAGTCGGAAATCCGCAAGGAGATGGGACTGATCGGCATGGCGCACCGCAATGCCTATGTCATGCAGGGTTCGATCGCCAATATCACCCACCTGCTGGAAGGCTACATCGAGGGTCTGAACAGCCGCCGCCCCACCCTGTTCAACATCTACGCAAGCTGTCAGCCGGAGCACGGCATCGCCGATGATGCCTCGGAGACCCAGAACAAGCTGGCCGTGGAGTCGCGCGCCTATCCCTTGTTCCGCTTCGACCCGGACGCAGGCACGACGTTCGAGGAATGCTGCAGCCTTGATGGCAACCCCGCCATCGACGACGACTGGCCCAGCTACCAGCTCAGCTATCAGGACGACCAGGGAACCACACAGGCCATGGATCTGCCGATGACCTTTGCCGATTTCGCGGTCACCGAAGGACGCTTCCGCAAACACTTCCGCAAAGCGCCACCCGAGACCTGGAACGAAAATATGACGCCCCTGCACGAATTTCTCGAATTGGATACGGACGACCGCGAGGACATGTATCCCTATATATGGGGCGTGGACAGCAGGAACCGGCTGATGCGCGTCATGGTATCCGAGGAGCTAGTACGCTCCAGCGAAGACCGGCGGAACTACTGGCGACAACTCAAATCGCTGGCCGGTATCGACAGAGCCGTCGACGAGGATGCCATCGTCAACCAGGCACGCGCCGCGATGGCGCAGAAACTCAGCGCCAGCCTGCTGGGACTGGTTTCCTCCGGCGATGCCAGCGGTTTGCTCGACGCCGCCGGCGGAATAGCCGCCAACGGTACAGCCGCAGCGGCGGTGGCCGGGGCTCCCACAACCGACTATGAACCGTTGTGGATCGATACACCGGAGTGTCAGGCCTGTGACGAATGCACCCAGATCAACCCGAAAATCTTTGCCTACAACGACGATAAAAAAGCCATTGTTGTCGATCCCAGGGGTGGCCCCTACAAGGACATTGTGCGTGCTGCCGAGAAATGCACCGCTGAGTGTATCCACCCCGGCACACCGTTCAATGCCAAAGAAAGCGGTCTGGAGCGACTGGTGAAACGGGCGGAAAAATTTCAATGACAGCGGTGGCGGCAAACAGCGGACGCTGCCCGGCCTGACGGTAGCGGAACAGGACACGAGGCAATCATGGGTATCCTGAATCTGTTACGGCGCAATACCTTCGAACACGGCGTCCATCCACAGGAGCACAAGGAACTGACCTGCAGACTGCCGATTCGGCGTCTGCCGTTTGCGCCGACGCTGATCGTACCGCTTGCCCAGCATGCCGGCGCGCCGGCTGTTCCGCTGGTCAAACCCGGTCAGGAAATCGTCCGCGGCGAACCTGTCGCCAGAGCCGACGGCTTTGTCTCGGTCCCCATGCACGCCCCCGCTACCGGGGTGGTGGACAGCATCCGGCTCATGCCTACTGCGCGCGGCCCCAAAACGGAGTCCATTGTCATTAACGTCTATGGGGGCGCCAGCCAGGAGGTGTTGTATGAGGCACCCCGCGACGTCGACAGCATGACGCCGGACGAGATCATTCAGGCGGTGCAGGACGCCGGCATGGTCGGACTGGGTGGCGCCGCTTTCCCGACGCATGTAAAAATGAAACCACCGCCGGAGCACAAAGTAGACACCCTGGTGGTCAACGGCTGTGAGTGCGAGCCGTACCTGACCTGCGATCACCGACTGATGCTCGAACAAACAGATGATCTGCTGAGCGGTATTCACATTGTCATGCGTGCCCTCGGTGTCGAGCGCGCCATGATCGGCGTGGAAGACAACAAGATGGACGCCGTGGAAGCCATCGCCGGGCGGCTTGCGGACAACAGCCCGGTCAGCGTCCACGCCGTAAAGACCAAGTACCCGCAGGGTGCCGAGAAAATGCTCATCGAGAGCCTGCTCGGGCGACGCGTGCCCAGCGGTTGCTTTCCCTCATCGGTGGGCGCCGCTGTATTCAATGTCAGCACCCTGGCGCAGATCGGTGCCTTACTGCCCAAGGGGCATGGTGTCATCGAACGGGTGGTCACCGTAACCGGACCCGGCGTACGCAATCCCGGCAACTACCTGGTGCCGGTCGGCACCCCGGTGCGCTTCCTGCTGGAGTTTGCCGGTTCCACGCCCAAGGCCAATGAACTCATCCTCGGTGGCCCCATGATGGGCATGTCGGTGGCCTCGCTGGATGTACCGGTGACCAAAGCGGTATCGGGGATGGTGGTGCTGGAAGCCTCTGATACTGAGCTCCGCGACCGAAACGTTCAGCCCTGTATCCGCTGCGCCTACTGTGTCGAGGCCTGTCCCATGCACCTCAACCCGTCTACACTCGGGCTGCTGGCGGCCAAGGGTGAATATGAAACAATGGCACGGGAATTCCACCTCAACGACTGTTTTGAATGCGGCTGCTGCAGCTATGTCTGCCCGGCCAACATCCCGCTGGTGCAATACTTCCGTATCGCCAAGGCCATCAACCGCGAAAAGGCCGCCTGATGGATACCCGGCTGAAAATTGAACTGCGCACCTCGCCACACCTGAAACAGGCGGTGACGGTCGAACAGATCATGCGTAATGTGGTCTATGCGCTGTTGCCGGTGTGCGCCTTTGCGGTATTCGCCTTCGGTATCAGCGTACTGGCACTGCTGATGGTGACGACGCTGACCTGCGTACTGGGCGAATCGCTGTTCTGCCGCCTGTCCGGCAGGCCCAGCACAGTGAACGACTGGAGTATCGTCATAACCGGACTGCTGCTGGGCCTGACACTGCCACCCGGTTTCCCGCTGTGGATGGCGGCCGTCGCCGCATTGGTAGCCGTGGGCCTGGGCAAGGCCCTGTTCGGAGGGCTGGGTTATAACGTCATGAACCCGGCATTAGTCGGCCGTGCCTTTGTGCAAGCCGCCTTCCCGGTTGCTATCACCACCTGGACACCGGCGTTTCTGGACAAGCGATTCAGCGAATTCATTCCTTCCACCCTGACTGTGCCCTTCATGCAACCACCGGCTCTTGGCGACTGGATCGAACAGGCGCGGGTGGATGCATTCAGCGGCGCTACGCCGCTGGCACTGCAGAAATTCGAACAGATCAGCACACCGGTGAGCGATCTTCTCACCGGCATGACCGCCGGCTCTGCGGGTGAGACCTCCGCCCTCATCATCCTCGCCGGCGGACTGTACCTGGCTGCCCGCCGTATGATGGACTGGCGCATCCCGCTGGGCGTGCTGCTGGGGGCAGCGCTGACCAGTCTGCCATTCTGGCTGATGGATTCGGTGCGCTACCCGGACCCGCTGTTCGTACTTTTCTCCGGTGGGCTCATGCTGGGCGCAGTCTTCATGGCCAGCGACATGGTCGCCTCACCGGTCACCCCGAGAGGCGTGTGGATCTACAGTCTGTTCATCGGCGTGCTGACGGTGATCATTCGCCTGTTCGGCGGGCTGACCGAGGGTGTGATGTATGCCATCCTGCTCGGTAACGCGATCTCGCCACTGATCGCCACCGTCACCCAACCCCGGGTATTCGGCGCAGCCGGTAAGGACCCGCGGGCATGAACCAGACGAGCGCTCCGCAGTCAGCGGAACTGGTTGCGGCAACCCCCAGTTTTGCGATGCTGCGTACCTTGGGCCTGGTAGCCGGCTTATCCGGCTTACTGGTGGTGCTGACCTACCAGATCACGCTGCCCTTGATCGAGGAGAACAAACGCATCGCCATCGAACGGGCGCTGTTCAAGGTGATCCCGGGGGCCACCTCGCGCCGCGACTTTGTTGCCACTGCCCAGGGCATTGTTGCGGCAGACGACAGGGCAGCCGAAGGCACGCTCGTCTACGCCGGTTATGACGAGCAGGACCGACTCGTCGGTGTCGCGCTGGAAGCCGCTGCCCAGGGCTATCAGGATATCATCCGCATCCTCTACAGTTTCGATCCCGTCTGCCAGTGCATACGCGGTATCGAGGTTTTAAAGATGGCGGAAACACCGGGAATCGGTGACAAGATTGCCAAGGACCCTGTGTTTCAGGAGAATTTTGTCGAACTCGACGCCCGGCTCAAGGCTGACGGCAGCGGCCTGGCCAATGATATCCTTATGGTCAAACACGGCACCAAATCCGAGCCCTGGCAAATCGACGCCATCTCCGGGGCGACCATTTCGTCGCGTGCGGTGGCGCGTATGCTCAATGACAGCGCACAACAGATGGTTCCGAAAATTATCACCTACCTGGATCGGCTGCGTGATCCTGGCCGGGAGAAAGAATGAATCTGCCTAATCAGGAAGAGACGGTCACCGCGGACACTTTCCTGCGCGGACTGTGGGAGGAGAACCCGGTGTTCGTGATGCTGCTGGGTATGTGTCCGGTGCTGGCGGTCACCAACTCCGCCATCAACGCGCTGGCCATGGGGCTGGCCACAACCTTCGTCCTGCTCTGCTCGAGCAGCCTGGTTTCGCTGTTTCGCAAGCTCATTCCCAAACAGGTGCGCATCGCCACCTACATCGTCATTATCGCCACCTTCGTCACCATTGTGGACTACGGCATCCAGGCCATCAGCCTGGATCTCTACAATGCGCTGGGCGCTTTCATACAGCTTATCGTGGTCAACTGCATGATCCTGGGGCGGGCGGAAGCCTATGCCTCGAAACAGCGTCTCGGCGCCACTGTCGTCAACGGCCTGGGTATGGGGGTCGGCTTCACCATCGCCCTGCTGTGCCTGGGCGGCGTGCGGGAAATCCTCGGTGCCGGCAGCCTGTTCGGATTCCCCCTGTTTGCGGAGAACTTTCAGCCCTGGGTGGTAATGATTCTGCCGCCGGGTGGTTTCTTCGTACTGGGTGGCTGGCTGCTGCTGTTCAACTGGTACCGGCAACGCCGCGAACGCAAACTGATGGAACAACAGGGAGCAAGCGTCCATGGCAGCTGAATCCCTGACTTTCATTTTTCTGAACGCCGCGATCATAAACAATTTTGTGCTCGCCCTGTTTCTTGGCATCTGCCCGTTTCTGGGAGTGTCGGCCAAGCGGGACACTGCCT
>JBDNAP010000047.1:0-9680 GCA_039768325.1 Thiogranum sp. | reverse complement strand
CGTGGCAAACGTCTCCGCACTGGCGGTGGACAACAATGAAGACGCCTGGAAATCAGCCGTAAGGCTATCGTCAGCTACGCGCGCGAGCACCGCCTGCGCTGGATCGAGGACCCCCGTAACACCGATACCCGTTACGACCGCAATCTGCTCAGGCAGCGGATCATGCCGGAACTTCAGCAGCACTGGCCGGGACTGAGCAAGGTGCTGGCCCGGGCAGCGAGCCATCAGGCCGATCAGGTCGAGCTGGCTCAGGCATTGGCAGTGCTGGATTACCCGGCCTGCTGTGGTTCGGATTCCGCCTGTTTGTCGGTATCTGCAGTGCAGCGCCTGTCACCGGCCCGCCAGCGGAATCTGCTGCGCTACTGGCTGGGGAGGGCCGGATTGCCGTTGCCGTCGCGTGTGCTGCTGGAGCGTATCCGCGCGGAAATGCTGGCAGGGCGGCAAGATGCCAGTCCGCTGGTGCATTGGCCCGGTGCCGAGGTGCGCCGCTTTCGCGATCGTTTGTACAGCATGACGCCATTACCGTCACACGATCCCGCCAGGCGTTATCGCTGGAACTTTCGCGAACCCCTGAGCCTGGATCACGCCGGCGGTATTTTATCGGCAACGGCAGTGACGGGCAGGGGGCTGCGCATTGAGGATAGCGCAGGCACCATGGAGATCGGCTTCCGGCAGGGTGGAGAAACGCTACAACCGGTCGGACGACGCCACCGGCATCGGCTCAAGAAGCTGTTTCAGGAATGGGGTGTGCCTGACTGGGAGCGCGACCGGGTGCCCCTGGTTTACGGTAACGGTGTGTTGATAGCGGTTGCCGGTTTGTGTGTCTGTGAAGGCTTTCAGTCCACGGCAGAACAGGCCGGTCTGGACTTGCGGTGGAGCCGGATGCCGGAAACCTGACGATGCGGGGCCGTTCTGTTCATCCGGCAGTTGGATTCAACCCGTACTCCATTGTCGGGGCGTACAGAATCTGTTAGTGTGATTTCCCGTCCAGTTGTTGCTATCTCCAGACTGTATCGGAGCTTCATGACCCAATTCATATTTATAACCGGCGGCGTGGTTTCCTCACTCGGGAAAGGCATCGCCGCCGCTTCGCTTGGCGCGTTGCTGGAAGCGCGTGGCCTCAAAGTCACCCTGATGAAACTGGATCCCTATATCAATGTCGATCCGGGAACAATGAGTCCGTTTCAGCATGGTGAAGTGTTTGTAACCGATGATGGTGCAGAGACTGACCTGGATCTCGGCCACTACGAACGTTTTGTGCGCACCACCATGGGCAAGCACAACAACTTCACCACCGGCCAGATCTATGAACAGGTGATTCGTCGTGAACGGCGCGGTGACTACCTGGGCGGTACCGTGCAGGTGATCCCTCACATTACCGACGAAATCAAACGCTGTATCCGGGCTGGTGCCAAAGGCGCCGATATCGCCATGATAGAGATCGGCGGTACGGTGGGTGATATTGAATCCCTGCCATTCCTCGAGGCGATTCGCCAGATGGGGGTGGAACTGGGGCACGGCAATGCCATTTTCATGCACCTGACCCTGGTGCCCTATATCGCGGCTTCGGGTGAGATCAAAACCAAACCCACTCAGCACTCGGTCAAGGAATTGCGCTCCATCGGTATCCAGCCGGATATTCTGCTGTGCCGCGCCGATCGCCCGATTCCCGTGGATGAAAAACGCAAGATCGCACTTTTCACCAATGTGCCGGACAAGGCAGTTATTTCGGCGGTTGACGTAGACAGCATTTACAAGATTCCGCTGTTATTGAACCGGCAGAGGCTGGATGACATCGCGGTTGAACTGTTACAGCGTGACGTACCGGCGGCGGATTTGTCTGATTGGCAGCGGGTGGTCAACAGTCTGGAGCATCCTGAGCGCGAAGTGACCATTGCCATGGTTGGCAAGTACGTCAACCTGACCGAGTCCTACAAATCGCTCTCTGAAGCCCTGATCCACGCCGGGATCCAGACCCGCAGCAAGGTGAAAATCAAGTACGTGGATTCCGAGGTTATCGAACAGAACGGCCTGGAGGTACTCGGTAAGGTCGATGCCATTCTGGTACCCGGCGGTTTTGGTGAACGCGGTGTGGAAGGCAAGATTATGGCCGTGCGTTATGCGCGTGAACAGCGCATTCCTTACCTGGGTATCTGTCTGGGTATGCAGGTGGCAGTCATAGAATTTGCCCGCAATGTGGCCGGTCTGGCGGACGCCCAGAGCAGCGAGTTCAACGCCGATACGCCACACCCGGTCATCGGCTTGATTACCGAATGGCAGGATCAGAGCGGGGCCATCGAACGCCGCGACGAGAACAGCGACCTTGGCGGCAGCATGCGCCTGGGTGGTCAGGCGTGCAAGCTCAAAGCCGCTACGCTCGCACAGCGGATTTATGGCAAAGACCAGGTCGTCGAACGTCACCGCCATCGCTACGAATTCAATAACCGGTACCGAGAGCAGCTGGAAAAGGCCGGCTTGACCATCGCCGGTACATCGCTGGATGACAGCCTGGTCGAGGTGGTCGAAGTTGCCGATCATCCGTGGTTCCTGGCCTGCCAGTTCCATCCTGAGTTCACGTCGACACCGCGCGATGGACACCCCCTGTTTACCGGCTTTGTGGAAGCAGCCAGCAGGCGTCACCAGCACGCCGGGGACAAGCCCGTGCAAGCCAGCCTGGCGCAAGCCGACGCTTGAATCGAAATAATTATTCTGAATAAAGGTCCATCACCGATGAAATTATGTGGATTTGAAGTGGGGCTGGACGCCCCCTTTTTTCTGATAGCGGGTCCCTGCGTCATTGAAAGTGAGGCGCTGGCAATGACAACGGCCGCAGATCTGAAGCAGATGAGCGCTGAACTGGGAATCCCGTTCATCTATAAATCATCTTTCGATAAGGCCAATCGCTCTTCGGGCAGCAGCTATCGAGGCCCGGGGATGGCGGAAGGCTTGCGTATCCTGCAGAAAGTCAGGGACGAAGTACAGGTGCCCGTGCTCACGGATGTGCATGAAGATACACCGCTGGATGAAGTGTCTGCTGTTGTGGACGTGCTGCAGACGCCGGCTTTTCTGTGTCGGCAGACCAATTTTATCCAGAATGTGGCGCGTACCGGCAAACCTGTGAATATCAAGAAGGGGCAGTTCCTGGCGCCCTGGGATATGAAAAACGTGGTCGACAAGGCCCGGGCTGTCGGCAATGAGCAGATCATGGTGTGTGAGCGTGGCGTGTCGTTCGGCTATAACAACCTGGTTTCCGATATGCGTTCACTCGCGGCCATGCGGGATACCGGTGCCCCGGTGGTCTTCGATGCGACGCATTCGGTGCAGTTGCCGGGCGGCCAGGGCAGTGCATCCGGGGGGCAGCGGGAGTATGTGCCGGTGCTAGCGCGAGCCGCGATTGCGGCCGGGGTATCCGGCCTGTTTATGGAAACCCACCCCGATCCCGCCAGCGCGCTCAGCGATGGCCCGAATGCCTGGCCACTCGGACAGATGAAGACGTTGCTGGCTACCTTGAAGATGCTGGATGATGCGGTAAAATCGCAGCCGTTTGCTGAAACCGCTTTACTGGGTGGCTGAAGATCTTCACCAAAGCTTAATCGCCAGGGAACCTCTTATTAATTCGCGAGATCGTGGCATTCTTCGGATATTCCACTTTGCCCGGCGCGCCCTGCAATGGTTCAGTCCATAAAACCCTACACAGATGGTTCATTGAATAAATGAGAGCGTCACCAACAATAATGCTGGAGAAGAAATGGCGAATATCAAAGATATTCTAGGCAGAGAGATTCTCGATTCCCGTGGCAACCCAACGGTGGAAGCCGACGTGTTACTGGATGATGGTTCCCTGGGGCGAGCCGCGGTACCCTCGGGTGCTTCCACCGGTACGCGCGAAGCGGTCGAGTTGCGTGACGGTGACGCTTCCCGCTTCCAGGGCAAAGGCGTCACCAGGGCGGTTGCCGCGATCAACGGCGAAATTCGCGAGACCTTAGCGGGTATGGAGGCCGGCGCTCAGGCCGACGTCGATCAGGCCATGATCGAGCTCGATGGCAGTGAAAACAAGTCCCGTCTGGGCGCCAATGCCCTGCTTTCGGTATCGCTGGCCACAGCGCAGGCGCAGGCGCGCTCCAGTGGCGTGCCGCTATACCGCTATCTGAACGCTGACGGTCCCTACCAGCTGCCGGTACCGATGATGAACATTATCAACGGGGGTGCACACGCCAGTAACAGTGTGGATCTGCAGGAGTTCATGATTGTACCGGTGGGTGCACCCAGCTTGCGCGAAGCCGTGCGTTACGGTGCGGAGGTTTTTCATGCCTTGAAGTCGGTGTTGCACGGCCGGGGACTGAGCACCACCGTCGGTGACGAAGGTGGTTTTGCTCCCGATCTGCCATCCAACGAATCGGCGGTTGAGGTTATTCTGGAAGCGATCGACAAAACCGGTTTTGCGACCGGCACCGATATCTGCCTGGCCCTGGATCCGGCCAGTTCGGAGTTCTACCACGACGGCAAATACCACCTTGAATCCGAGAACAGGGTGCTGGATGCGCAGGGCTTCGTTGACTACCTGGCGGCCTGGGTGGACCAGTATCCGATCATATCCATCGAAGACGGCATGGCCGAAGACGACTGGGAGGGCTGGAAGCTGCACACCGAAAGACTGGGTGGACGCATCCAGCTGGTCGGTGACGACCTGTTTGTCACCAATACCTCCATTCTGCAGCGGGGTATCGACGAAAGCATTGCCAATTCAATTCTCATTAAACCCAACCAGATCGGCACCCTGACAGAAACCCTGGCAGCCATCAATATGGCAACCGGCGCCGGCTATACCGCGGTGGTTTCGCATCGTTCCGGCGAGACCGAGGACGTGGTGATAACCGATATTGTTGTGGGCAGCGATGCGACGCAGATCAAGACCGGCTCGCTGTCGCGTTCCGATCGTGTCGCCAAATATAACCGCTTGATGCGCATTGAGGAACAGCTGGGTGATACAGGACATTACCCGGGCGCAGCGGCATTCAATCAGCGCTTAGGCTCCTGACAGGTCAGTTGGTTTTGTTCCGCTAACAAGATATGCGATGGCTGCTGTGGTTGCTTGCGGTCCTGTTTGTACTCCTGCAGTACAAGCTATGGGTGGGAGACGGCAGCCTCGCGGAAGTCTGGGATCTGTACCGGCAAGGTGAGTTGCAGAAGCAGGAGAACCAGCAATTGCGGGAACGCAACCAGGCTCTGGAGGCCGAGGTGCAGGATTTGAAACAAGGCCTGGATTCGATCGAGGAGCGCGCCCGCGAAGAATTGGGTATGATCAAAGAGGATGAAACCTTTTACCAGGTTATCGAGGATCCGGCCAGCGCGGATGAACGAGAGTAGCTTGCCGCCATTTCCAGCTTAGTATGCCAATGACAAACGACGCTGCTTACTGGGCCATTGTTCCCGCTGCCGGTTTCGGCCACCGTCTGGGGTCACCGGTGCCCAAGCAGTTTCTGGAGCTTGGCCGCCGGACAGTTCTGGAACACAGCCTGGAATCCCTGTGGAGTATCCCGCAGCTTGAAGGGCTGGTCCTGGTCAGTCATGGACACCCGGCCCTGGCTTCGATACTGGAGCACTATTCCGAACATAATCTGATTCGGGCTCCAGGCGGTACTGAACGTTGCCATTCGGTGTTAAACGGCCTGCATGCATTATCAGAACTGGCGAGTGAAGACGACTGGGTGCTGGTGCATGATGCAGCGCGTCCTTGTGTTCGGCATCATGATCTGCATTTACTGATCAGTAAACTCGCGACTCACCGGATCGGCGGGCTGCTGGGTACCCGGGTTCGTGACACCATGAAAAGAACCGACGCACAGGGTCTGGTCAGTACGACGGTAGAGCGCAGGCATCTGTGGCATGCGCTGACACCGCAAATGTTTCGTTACGGGTTATTAAAGACCGCTCTGGAAAAGGCGCTCGAGGATGACTATGAGGTCACCGATGAGGCCTCTGCCATGGAGCACGCGGGCCATCAGCCGCTGATGGTTGAAGGCCATGCGGATAATATCAAGATCACGCAATGTGAAGATCTGCAACTGGCCGAATTTTACCTGCAGCTACAGGGGCGTTTGTGAGAATCGGTCAGGGCTTTGATGTTCACGCCTTCCAGGATGGTGGCACACTCATTCTGGGCGGTGTCAGAATACCGCATACGCGCAGTCTCGCCGCCCATTCCGACGGCGACGTTGTCCTGCACGCCCTGTGTGACGCTTTGCTGGGCGCAGCCGCACTGGGTGACATCGGTCGACACTTTCCCGATTCTGACCCGCAGTACCAGGATGTCGACAGCCGCAAGTTATTGCGCCGGGTCGTGGAGAAAGTGCAGGGACAAGGTCTGCGTACCGGCAACACCGATCTGACGGTGGTTGCCCAGGCGCCTAAACTGGCGCCCTATATCAGTGCCATGCAACAGAATATTGCAGACGATCTGCAGCTCGACCCTGACCGCGTGAATGTAAAGGCGACGACGAGCGAGCAGCTGGGTTTCACCGGGCGTGGCGAAGGGATTGCCGCTTTTGCGGTGGTTTTGCTGGAAGAACGGGGACAGAATTGAATTCTGTCCCCGGTACGCCATATGCGCCGATACCGGCCTGGCATGGCATGCCAACGGCGTGGGGTGGCCCGCTCGGTCCGGCCAGATTCCGTATCCAAGCCAAAGATTTCCAGGTGTTCGAAGTCCCCCTTGTGGCAGCCAGCGGTGAGGGAGAACATTGCTGGCTGCTGGTCAGGAAACGCAACAGCAACACCCAGTGGGTCGCCCGGCAGCTGGCCCGTTATGCACAGGTATCCCCTTCGGCTGTCAGTTATGCCGGGCTCAAGGACCGCAAGGCAGTCACCGAACAATGGTTTTCGGTACAGCTTCCGGGTCGCCCGGATCCCGACTGGACATCCTTGCGGCACGAGGATTTCGAAGTACTGCAAGCCGCCAGACATTCGCGCAAACTTAAAAGGGGGGCCTTGAAGGGTAACCGTTTCCACTTGCGTATCCACGATGTAAACGCGTCTGCCGATAGCGTCGATCAGCGTATGCAGCAGCTTGCCTGTGGTGGCTTTCCCAACTACTTCGGTCTGCAACGATTTGGCCACGACGCGGGTAATCTCGCCGCGGCGGAAAAACTGTTCAGTCACCCGCGCTCCCGTCTGCCCGGATACAAACGTGGGCTCTATCTGTCGGCGGTTCGATCCGCCTTGTTCAACCAGGTACTGGCGGCAAGAGTAGCGGACGGCTCTTGGAACACGGCGATACCCGGCGATGCCCTGCAACTTGACGGTAGATCGGCCTGTTTTGTGGCCGAGACCATTGATGAGCAGATCAGTCAACGTCTAGAGGCACTGGAGGTGCATCCAACAGGTCCCTTGTGCGGCGATGGCGAAACGCTGGTCAGCGGACAGGCTGAACAGTACGAGGCCGGGCAGTTGCAAGCCTATGGGGCATGGATAGAGGGTTTGCAGCGTTTCAGGGTAACGGCCGCCAGACGCGCATTACGCGTGCTGCCGGGCGATTTGAAGTGGCGAGCGGACACCGATACAAGCTGGGTGCTGGAATTCTTTCTGACTGCCGGTTGCTACGCAACCAGCCTGCTCAGAGAAGTGTTTGATCTGGATGGCGAAGAGTGATGTCTGCCGCTGAAAGGCTGGCTGCGGTCGATGAACGTATCGCAACTGCGGCTCGGCGGTCGGGGCGTTTACCGCAACAGGTTCGTCTTATCGCAGTATCGAAGACTCAAACACTGCAGGATATACAGGCTCTGGCAGATCTGGGAGTAAGCGATTTTGGCGAGAACCAGATTCAGGAAGCCCTCGGCAAACTCGCGCAGTTCAGGCAAACAGCATTAGATTGGCATTTTATCGGCCACCTGCAATCCAACAAGTGCAAGTTCATTCCGGGTAATTTCAGCTGGGTGCATTCGGTCGACAGTGAGAAGCTGCTGCGACGCATTGATCAGGCTGCCCGGGATGCTGACGCCAGTGTCAATCTGCTGTTGCAGGTCAACGTTTCGGCCGATCCGGCCAAGCACGGTGTCCCCAGCGGGGAACTGTTCCCCCTGGTCGAGCACCTGCTCGAGCAGACCTCGGGCAAGACTCAGCTGCGCGGGCTGATGACAATCGGTTACCGTGGCGCGGGCGCTGATGACAGACGGCGCAGCTTCGCCGCTCTGCGGCAGCTGCTAGAGCAGTGTCAGCAACGCTTTGAAGAATCGATGACTGAGCTTTCAATGGGTATGAGCGGTGATTTCGAACTTGCCATCGAGGAAGGGGCGACCATGGTGCGGATTGGCACCGCTTTGTTCGGTCCCCGGCAGTAAGACAACAGCGCAGCCGGCAAGCGCTCGTGTCTTCCGTGCTTAAGTTTGTGAGAACTCCGGATGTCTGTGCTGTTGTTTATTTACGTTTCAGCAAAACGTACACGGCACCGGTACCACCATCGCAACCGCGTGCCGAGCAATAGGCGAGCACCTCATCGCGTTGCTGCAGCCAGCCGGCGATTTTTTGCTTTAAAACAGGACTGCGGTGACGTGAGCCGCGTCCTTTGCCGTGGATAATCCGGCCGCACTGAATGCGCCGGCGCCGGCATCCGCGCAGAAAATCGGCGACCGCCTGGCGGGCTATCGGCACGGTCATACCGTGCAGGTCCAGTTCAGCGCCCACCACGAACATACCGCGCCGGAGTTTCTTCAGGGTTCGTTTCTGCAGGCCGGCACGGACATAGACGAGTTCCTCGCCGGACTCCATGTCGGCGGGATCAAAATGTTCGGATAGCAGGTCTTGCAGCACCTCGGCTTCATCCATTTCCCGGAATACCGGCCTGGGGCTGATGGCGGGTTTTACAGGCATGACCCGGTTGTGGTGCACAGGTTTGACCTTACCGACGCTGTTGCGGAACAGCTGAATGTCTTCTCTGTTGGGCTTTTTCATAAACTGCCGGTGTAAATTCCTGATCATTGTAACCATTTTTCTGAACAGGGTAATGGGCGACAGAGTTTAACTCCGGTATTATCTCCCCCTCATGCACATTCTAATCAGTAACGACGACGGATATCGTGCACCGGGCCTGCGCTGCCTGGCCGATACACTGCAAACGGTGGGTCAGGTAACCGTGGTAGCGCCGGACCGGGACCGCAGCGGTGCCAGTAATTCCCTGACGCTGAACAATCCACTCCGGGTCCGCAAGTCCGCTAACGGCTATACCTACGTGGAGGGCACACCGACGGACTGTGTACATCTTGCCATTACCGGCCTGCTGGAAGATGAACCGGATATGGTGGTCTCCGGCATTAATTCCGGTGCAAACCTGGGTGATGATGTGATCTATTCCGGCACCGTGGCTGCGGCGATGGAAGGGCGGTTTCTGGGCCTGCCCGCCATTGCGGTCTCATCGGTGTCTTTTCAACCGGTTCACTATGAGACAGCGGCCAAAGTTGTGCTGGTCCTGCTGGAACGTCTGAAGTGCGAACCGGTTCCTGCGGAAACCATTCTCAACGTCAACGTACCGGACCTGCCTTTTGATGAACTACGCGGATGGCAGGTTACCCGCCTTGGCCACCGCCACAAATCCGAGCCGGTGGTCAGACAGACCGATCCGCGCGGCCGCCCGATTTACTGGGTGGGACCCGCCGGCAGCGAACAGGACGCCGGTCCGGGCACCGATT
>JBDNAP010000334.1:0-9630 GCA_039768325.1 Thiogranum sp. | reverse complement strand
GAGAACAAGCCAGGGCCAGGATAGGCTTGTCCTGAAAACACCCTGATTTCCTGTTTGTCGATAAAGTCCTGCATACATTCAGTACCATCTGCATCTCACACGCCGCCCCGTGAGAAATGCGGACTAGGACACGAGTTTTACATACAGTGATACCGCGCCGATCAACAGCGGTTGATGAATCAGGTAAATTAACAGGCTGTGCCGGCCGGCCAGGACCAGCCAGCGCAGCTGTGCGACCTCTCTTGTGCCCTGCAGATGCGCTTGTGACCATTGCTTGATATAGGGTCCAGCGAAAAGTCCCAGCAATACGACACCAATCCAGGGCAACAGCGGTACATAGTCTTCTGTTAACGGCTTGTGCGTCATCAAACCGATCCAGCGCCGCCCCGGTGTATCAAACCAGGCCGACTGATACTGCGTCGCAAACAGAATTACGCCGACTCCGGCAATCAGATTAAACCACCCCGCACGTACGAACAGCAAACCCAGCACGCTGGCAACGGCAATAAAGTGCAACACGCCAAAAAATACCAGGCGCTCGCCAAACATCCACCAAGTGGAAAGACTGACCAATGCGGCGCTTACGACGAGTAGCATCAGACGACGCAGATAGTGCCTGACATTCAGCCGTGGCTGACTGGCCAGCACCAGGCTTACACCGACCAGGCCGAGAAACAGGCTGAGAATCGAAGTGCGGAAGTTGAGCCAGAAGTGGTCCTGATAAAAATCAAATGGCACCAAGCCAAAATAGCTAAGATCGAAACAGAAGTGATATATCACCATCAGTCCGATGGCAAAGCCACGCAATGCGTCAATAAAGACAAGCCGACCTGGTGTGGGTTGTCTAGCCATGCCGGCACACTGGTGAACTACGTCATTCATATTTGCCCCTTCAGGGAGCAGGGTTCTGCAATACCATACCCTTGGGCATAATCAATACCAATATCTTTGAGTCTTTGTCGGCAACACATACAGAAAACTAACACATCATCGTGAACCATTTCCTTGACCCGGAGCCGCCACGTCGCGGCACCGGTCAGCGTGTGCTGTTCAGACCGACAAAACTGCCATTGTTTTTCTCCGCCAGCTTGCGCATCAGGGCGGCGAAACGCACGGTATTGATAGGAATCCCTCCTTGGGCGAAAATCACCGGGAAACCGACGGCGTGAATACGGACCCGCCGTTTGCCGGACTTGTCACT
This sequence comes from Thiogranum sp., assembly GCA_039768325.1. GTDB lineage: Bacteria > Pseudomonadota > Gammaproteobacteria > DSM-19610 > DSM-19610 > Thiogranum. The sequence continues at coordinate 8,429 of JBDNAP010000334.1, read as the reverse complement.
GCGATTCAACTTGTCCACGGTTTCGATTACAGCCTGTATCGAGCCCCGCGCAAAATCATCACCAAATATGTAGAGACTGATGCGCTTGCCGCTGGCATAAAAACGGCGGATCGCTGCCTCTATCCCTTCCACCGGACTGGAATTGGAAAACGGTGTCCAGCCGGCAAGTCGTTTGACAATGGCCTTGCGTCGCGCCGGCGTATCCTTGATCCAGCGCCCGCGGTACTGGGAGAACATGTAGTCTCCCATATCGTTCATCACCTGTATGCCCTTGACCTGCGGATAAATCTCCAATACTTCGGTCACCTTCCTGAGCACCAGTGGCCAGGCATTCTGGTTCATGGAACCGGAGGTATCGATAATGAATATAATGTACTCGCTGTCCACGGGTATGCCACCGATTCGGGCATCGCTGCGCCGGTAACCGGAACCCAGTAGTCGCCGCATCTCTTCAGACAGACTCTGTTTGGCGCTGGTCAGCCTGCTCTCGATAATACTCTGGGCATCGTAGTCGTTTTTTGTGGTGCTGTACTGGCCGCGCAGCGCTGACATCTCTCCCTTGAGTCGCGCAAGCTTTTGCCGGCTCGTCGAAAGTTGTTCCTGCCTGTCAGTCAGCTCGCGGTTGAGCACCGTTGTTTCACCACGGATTTCATGCAGTTCTTTTTCCAGCCGCTGCACCAGACCGGTAAGATCGACCGCCAGCTTTTCGATTACGTGAGGTTCCGATACCTTGACTATGACCAGCAGCAGGATAATTGCGCCGAATCCACAGGACACCACATCGAGAAAAGACAGATTGAAGATATCAATACTGCGGCGCCTGCGGCTCACGGCCAGTCTCTCGTCGGTGTAAGAAAGGATCCCTGTGTATCGATGGCTAACCGCCAGTAGGCCGCTGCGGCCCATGCGTCACCTTCCATCGGCATTAGAATCGTATTGACCGGGACGCCCTTGGGCAGGCTGCGCGATGCCTTTTCGAAGAGGGACAGACGCTCATCTGATGAAACCGTTGTAGCTTTGGGTTTTTTGCGACCCTGGGTGGGCAGACCGTCGGTGATGAGCAGAATATTATCCGGTCTGGGTGAGAGTTCTTTTGCCACAGCAAACGCATGAACGAGACTGGTACCTCCCGCGGGGACCATATTGTGCAGTGCCCTGACTGCGCCCTCCACCTCCTCGCTGCTGGCGGCCTCCAGCCATTTTCCCTCACTGCCGGACAGCGCAGCCCGCGCCCGGGTGTTGAAGGCATACAACTGGAAACGGGCATCGGCGGGAATATTCCCCATCAGCCAGTCCAGTGTGGCCAGGGTGCGCTTCCACTTGGGTGCACTGCGCCTGACCGATACAGCCATATTACGCCGGCGGATCACGTTGATAATGGTTTCATCCAGCATACTGGCTGAACTGTCGACCAGGATAAGAATCCGCTTGCCACCGACTTTCAGGCCGGTCAGGTACTGGCGGTCGCCTTCACCGACGACACGGCGAACCTTGTCGCCTTCATCCTGCTCGTCAGCAGCCGCAGCACCGAGGCGTTTTTTCTCTTCGTCGAGATTCTTCAGATCGGCGGAGAGCCGGTTAACGTGTTGCCGGTTTGCCAGTGTCTCCTTCTCCATCCTGGCAATCTCGATTTCAAGATCGCGGATATCACGTATCAGCCGTTCGGCCTCGCCCTCGGTGATCACCAGTTCCTTGTCACTCGCCTCAAGACTGTTACGCGCCGTGACCCGTTGCTCGTCACCGAGCAAAACCTCCCGCTCCAGGCGAACCACCTCGGAACGCAGATCCGAAAAGGTCTCAGTGCGCGCCCTGACCGTGTCGTGGTTGAGAATAAGTACCAGCAGCACCACCGCCCCGAAGCCACAGAACATGATGTCGAGGAAGGACAGTGAAAATGCAGAGACCGGACGACGTTTCACTACGGCGCGACTCAGGTCTTCATCCGTCGCACCATCCAGCGGTCGACATAACGCTCGCTATCCAGCACCAGCCGCTCCTGCATAAGTTGCAGCTGATGAACGAAAAACATCAGCACGATACTGATAACCAGGGCGATAAAAGTGGAGTTGAAGGCTACACCGAGGCTGGCTGTCACACCGGTAATATCACCTTCGACGGCCCGATGCGCCTGCCCCAGCGCATTACCGATGCCGCGTACCGTGCCTATGAAGCCAACCGAGGGTATCGCCCAGGCAATATAGCGAATGATCGACAACTCGGATTCCAGTCGTTCGCCTTCGGAATTACACATATCACGTGCCGCCGTTGAAACATCCTGTACGTTGCGTGTTGCACCGAATCGCTCGATAGCGGTCAACAGGGCACGTGGTAACAGCGACTCCCTTTCGGGCTCTGGCAAGGACTGCAGTCGCCCCGCCAGCTCGCGGGTATCCTCGGGACCGATAGGCAGATTCTCGGGTAACTTAAGCAGATCGAGTTCCAGCAACTTCTGCTGGCCATAGACACTACGCCCTTTGTAGACAAGAATGGAGAATGCCCACAGCATCAGTACGAAACAGGTTTCCTGTTCATAATCCTTGATCACGACAAAAAATGAACGTTGTTGCACATAGGCAGGATCGGCCTGCATATTAGCCGCTTCCTGTCGCATGAAAGCGTCTGCCTGCGGCCGTATTAGAGCGACATACAGGGCGTGCACAATAATGAATGCTATCAGCAGAGAAAAGACCTGGTAGACGAACTCGGCGGGGAAGGCTTTTTTCATGGTCATCGCTTCTAGATATCAACCGGGAAAGACACCGCGCTGTCGGCATCAATTGTTTCCGTAGGCGTAAAAGTGGTGGCTGGCGCCGGTGACTTCCTGCCAACGCGTTCACCATTGTCGGATCTAACTTCCGCTGCGGCTTCGACGCTGTCCTTTTCCTGCTCCGGCGGGGAAAACGCGTGAGCCTCCGCAGCTGCAACCAGGATGGCGAAACACAGTAACTGGCGTCGCATGACTTGCTCTCCTCTATCGACTATTCTGCATAACGTGCGAGACGGAAACCGAGATCGCTACGCGACTCGCGACTGTAATCGCGATAGCTAAGTCGCAATTCGGTGATGTTACCGCGACGCCAGCTGGAATCACGCACCACGTGGTGCTCCCCGGTCGCGGGTCCGATGGGGTCTTTGACCAGCCGCTCGGCCTCTCCGGGGTAGATGGCGTAAAAATCATTGTTCCATTCTGCCACGTTACCGCCCAGATCGTAGAATCCCGCAGGATTGGCCGCAAAGCTACCCACCGCTGCGCTACCGCGGTAACCGTCGTCATATCCGGGAACCACGTCCGCGAAGATGTCACTGATTCGTGCGTCGGCGAAATTACCCACCGCTGTTGTGGGCGGATAGCTGCCCGACCAGGGATAGCGTGCCGGTGATTGGCGGCCCAATACCCTGGCAACATAGACCCACTCGGCTTCGCTGGGCAGGCGATAGCCGGTGGTTGCGGGTCTCAACGCGACCATATGCCCGCCCTTCTCCTGGTAAGCCGCGGGTAGGCCATCCTTCTGACTGAGCCAGTTACAGTATCGTGCCGCATCATCCCAGCTCACCTTGACCACGGGCTGGTCAGCGCCATCAAGTACGGCGCCCTCGGTCGTACCTGAACTGTGTGAGACGCGAAATTGGCGGAACTGGCCGTTGGTCACCTCTTTTACACCCAGATAGAACGGGCGTGTCAGCTGAACCAGACGGCGACTCTCGTTGGCCCGCCGTCCGGCCTCCCGACGTGAGGCACCCATAGGGAAAGCAGCGGCCGGACGCACCAGCCGCATCACCTGTCCGGCGGCAGTTGTCAGTGTGTCCGGTGTCGCATCCGCCTTTGCCTGTGCGACAGTCTTAAGAATCACGTCCAGGTTCTGGCTGACACCGGCGCGCGGTTTTACCGTCATCCGCTGCGTGACATAACCCGGTTTGCGAAATTCCAGGCTATGGGGCCGCGTGGTCAGCCGCAGGCGCCGGGTAGCCTCACCGGCCGGTTTACCGTCCACTATCAAGCTGGCGTCGGCCGGTTGTGCACTGACAAACAACGTCGCGTATTCTGGGGGCAGGGTAACAGTCAGTTCCCGCTCCTCGTCGGGCATCAACTTCACACCTTCCGCCGTTGTTGTGTAGCCAGGCTTACTCAGCCGCACATCATGCTCCTGAGCAGAGGAGAGTGTGAGAGTCGCCGGCGTGGTTCCGTGGAACTCCCCATCAACGCGGATACTCGCCCCCGGGGGAGTGCTTAGTAACACAAGCCGACCGTCTGCCGGTGGCAGCCTGATATCTTCCAGCGACAGCGCTGATCCCGCTGCTACCCGTTGCTGCAGGGTCACAGCCTTGTGAGCTGCCATTGACAGAGTAATGGTGTGCGAGCCCTGCATGATCTGTACATCCAGCGGTGTGGTCCCCACCGACTCATCATCCACCCGAACCTCGGCGCCTGGCGGCTGGCTGCTGATATGCACATCGGCCCAGCCGGGCTCCAAGGTCAGCACCAGGTTCTGTAGCTTACCCAGTCCGGCAACATCGAGCTGAATCTCTTCCGGCAGATAACGTTCGCTCTCGACACGCAATCGGTGTATGCCACGATCTATCTCCGCAACGCCGCCGGCACTGATTGTCACCGGCTCACCATCGACAAACAAACGAAAAGCCACAATGGGGTCAATCTTTATACTCACCCGTCCCGGCAACTCCTCCATCTGAAAACTGAACTCCTGAAAACCGCCCATAACTACGTCAAGCGGTTTTTTCAGCGCCCGATAGCCCTCGAGCGTGGCCTGCAGCCGGTAATGCCCGGGCAGCGCCAGCAGTCGACCACCCAGGGATAGCGGCGGCGGGAAACCACTGATGGAACGGCTTGCCGGCTCAGGCGCAATGTGCACAGCCACAGGGGTCGCGAGCAGTACAAACACGGCAATCAGAACCAGCACCGTGAACAGCGCGGCAAACAACCGCTTTAGCTTGCGATGTCCATGCCCGGTCGGCAATGTCGTCGCTACCGCAGACGTGTCGCCCGTCATCGGCTCTGGTAGTGGAGGTGGATCGGCTGGCGGCACCAGTGACGGCTGTGCAAGGCGTTGACCCAGGCTGATAAATACCTGGTCACCCTGGACACTCCAGTGCAGGACGGCGTCACCCATCTGCACCTGGTCCCCGGATTTCAACCAGGTAGAATCAGCCACCCGTTGGTGGTTGTGAAACAATGCATACGAGGGATCAGCGGGCTGGATATAGGCGTGCCCGTCGGCGAGTGCGATATAGGCGATGACACCGTCGCCCGGCACACCCGGCACGAGCACATCGCTGCGCTCAGAACCACCCACCATCAGCGGCATATCGGTTTCAGCGGCGCGATGTTCGCCGCGCTCATCCTGAATAAAAAAGACCCGACTCAAACCCGCTCCTCACAACGGATATCGATCGGCGGCGGAGGCTTCCCTGGTGAGACAACAAAGACCCGTCGCACGTCACGATAACCCGGTCGTGACCCTACCGCTGTATAAGTCCCCGGACGCAGGTCGAGCTGATGATCGCGGAAACGGCCAAATCGGCCGACATGATAGATCACCACCTCAGTCTCACCATCCGAATGGAGCCTGACTGGCAAGGGTATACGCGCCTCCGCTACGTGGCGCTTCAGCAAGCTTATTTTTTCCACCAACCGGGGTTCACCAGCGGGCGGTTCACCGGCCGCCACCAGCAGCTTTTCCGCATTGGCCAGTGGTTCGGATGAAGAAATCCTGGCCGGATCGCGGAGATAGTGGTCAAGCTGCTCGTGCAATTGCATCCGCTCCTTCACCCGCAGCAGGCCGCTACGGGCAAATGCCGTGCCGGCATCCACAGCCAGTGCCTTCTGGTACAGGCCGGCAGCGGCATGCCAGTTCTCGGCTTCAATGGCATTGAGTGCCTGACGACGCAAGCTGGACAGTTGCGCCTGTTGACGCGCGGCTGCCAGCCGCTGACGCGCATCATGCAGAGCACTGTCTTCGGGTTTCAGTCTGGCCGCTTCCGTCAGCGCATTGGCAGCATCGCTCAGTCGGCCGCTATCGAGTGCATCAAGCGCCTGGCTCATGGCGGCACGAAAATGCAGCTCTGTGAGTTGTCCGGAAACCCGTTGCAGACTTGTCATGGCAGGCTGGTACTCACCGTCCAGCTGCGTCGCTTGCCTATAGGCGGCCTGGGCAGCTTCAAGATTCTCATTGGCCTCGGCAGCCTTACCTGCCGCCATCTGCTCGAGGACTTCAGCCCGCACCTGCGCCCGGCGCAGGCCGTGGCTGGCGATTTCGAGACCGGGTTCGATAGCCAACGCGCGTTCAAACTGGGTCTGCGCAGACTGAACGTCGTCGCTGTCCAATGCGCGTTGCCCCATATCAAGGGCCGCATCAAGCAGCAACCCCCGCTTATCTCGCAGATTCTGAAGCCTGTGCAAAGCATCGGTATAGGCTTGTGCCGCATCAGAAAATCGTCGCTCCCCGAACAGGCGATCACCGGACGCCACCCTGACGGCAGCCTCACTCCAAGCCGGTTCGCCCCAGACCTCGGCATTCCCCAGTTCCAGCTTTGCCTGCAGTTGCAGAAACTGTTGCAGGGTTCGTTCGGCTTGCAAACGTGCGTTGTCAGTATCCTCGACAACAAGCGGCCGTGCCGGAATCTGACCCTGGGTAAGCGGGCGCTCTTGCGATGTGGGCGTCGCGTATCTGGATACAAATTGCGGGAGCACGAATATAACCACCAGACCCAGTATTGTCACAGTGGCCAGCGCGATCCACAGCCACCGATAAGCGGCAACGTTGGATTGAACACTATCCGACGGGGTGCTCGGCGGGCGCAACGATGGCCGTATTTGGGGCCTGCCCTGATCTGTTCCAGCCTGTTCACCAGAACCCATGCTTTGTTCTCAGTCCGCAGCCTCGGTTAAACCGGTTTCTGATACATAGATGCTTTTCAGCAGGGCACGCCATTTGCTGTATTGCACCTCGGCGGATCCGGTCAGTTCATGGGTTTCACCCTCGACCTCGACCACCAGTGGGCGTGTCTCTGAGGAAAACGATTCACCCAGCTCTTCGATGGCTTCGCGATGGATAGTGGTTTCCGAATCCTTGTCGAAACCGGTCTTTATTGCATAAGCCCCCCCCACGATCATCACATTACGCAGGCTACCGGTTGAGGCGCGGGTACTGTCGCCACCAAGTGCCTCAATGGCGATGGCCCCGAGTATCGCAGCTGCACCCATCAATTTTCGATTTCTCGCCTGGCGCTGGATTTCACGCAGAGCCGCCAGCTCCTCAACCCGTGTCTTACGCCACTGCTCGTAGGGATCTTGCATCTCGTGGTAGAAGTTGTCGAAGTGTCCGTTGAGAGTATCGATGAGCAGAAAATCCCTTTCGCGGATGGCGTTCACACGCCGGTACATGGGGTCATCAAGCGCCGGCAGACGCGTCACCGCAAAGTGACCCTCCTCACTGCGTTGAATATGGTCTGCAAAGGCATCGGGTGCCAGATCGGCGGCGAAATGCAGGGCCGCAACCCGGCGCACGGTAATGATATCCTCGGCTGTAAGCGTGGCCCGGTGCGCCGCCAGGTCGTTGGCAATCGCATTGTAAAGCGCCTGGAACACATCCTGACCGGACTGGCCGGCACTCCGATAGGCCTCCACGCTAACCTCGGCCTCATAGGTCGAGCTGAACCACTCACGACCCGAGGCATCGAGTGCAGTGATGGCAAGTTCAAGGTTTTCTCCATCCGAAACCAGGATGCTACCCCGCACCAGCACCTCGCCACCCTCGGTACCTTGCGGCACCACCCGGACCGCCCCCCAGTAACCGGTTTTTTCCATGGTGTCGCGCAATTGAAGCGGCATATAGCGGGCTTCAGCCTCGCGGATTTCCTCCGACAGACCGCTGGCCTTTTCAGTATCGTCAGGCAAGGCGCCGGGTTCAAACAGCTCAATCCAGACATCGAGCAACTGATCTTCAGAAATCTCAGTCGCGGACTTCTGCACCTGCTCGTCGTTGTTCACGTTCTGGTGGGTAGCGATGCCGCTACATCCCGCCAACAGGATCAGCAGCAGAGGAACGGGCAGCAGATACTGTAACAACATGACAATTCTTCCCGCGTTACCGGGTCCCCTGTTTGTATTTTCGATATTCTTCCCAAAGCTTTTTCTTCAACTCAGGGTCTGTCTCCTTCTCCGCTGCCTCACGCAGCTGGCGTGCGACCAGATCGTCATCGCTGCCATCCGGTATATCCGCCGGCTGCCCTCTGGCCCCGCTTTGAGTGCCGTCGCCCGCTGCACCGCTCGGCTGCTGGCCACCCGCAGCGCCGCTCTCCGGCGGGCCACCGCCATCGGTCTCTCCGCCGCTTTCGCCGCTATCACCCGTCTGACCGCCTTCAGCACCGCTATCACCCTCGCCCTGCCCTTCGCCCTGCCCTTCGCCCTG
>JBDNAP010000333.1:0-3878 GCA_039768325.1 Thiogranum sp. | reverse complement strand
GTGGTTGGTCGAATGAATTCGACCCTACAATGGGCTAAATAGGCTTAACTTAGCGCCATTCCTGTCTCAGGGTAATTGACCCTGAAATCGTCAATTACCCTGAGACAGTACACTGGCGTGGCGAAAGATGCATGCAGCGCGCTACAATCTGACTCGAATCATTCCTCACAGCAACAGGAAGATAAATCATTATGAGCAGTGCAGTTGCCGGAGATGCGGCGCAGAACCAAACGCCAGCAGGGGTCCACGAAGCATTTGACTGGGTACGCAGCGAGCGCATCGAATCCCTGAAACTGGTGGTGGATGAATACCGTCATCGTGCTACCGGCGCGCCGCATTTCCACTTGGCGGCGGAAAACCCGGAGAACGTGTTTCTGGTGGCACTACGTACCGTACCTGCCGATTCGAAAGGCGCGGCTCATATTCTGGAACACACGGTTCTGTGTGGCAGCGAACACTACCCGGTTCGGGATCCTTTCTTCATGATGATTCGGCGTTCCCTCAATACCTTTATGAACGCGTTTACCAGCAGCGACTGGACGGCTTATCCGTTTGCCAGCCAGAACAAGAAAGATTTCAACAATCTGATGGATGTCTATCTGGATGCGGTGTTCTTTGCGTCCCTGCACGAAATGGATTTTGCCCAGGAAGGTCACCGTGTGGAGTTCGACGAAGTTGACCATCCCGAATCCGAGCTGGTGTTCAAAGGCGTGGTTTTCAATGAGATGAAAGGTGCCATGAGCTCTGCTGTGAGTACCCTGTGGCAGACGCTGACGAAATACCTGTTTCCCAGTACAACCTATCACTACAACAGCGGTGGTGATCCTGAATATATCCCTGATTTGAGCTATCAGGAACTCAAGGCGTTCTATAAAACCCACTATCACCCGTCCAATGCGGTGTTCATGACCTACGGCGATATTCCGGCTGCCGAGCATCAGGCGCGCATACATGAAAAGGCCTTGTCTCGATTCGAACACCTCGATGTCCATATTGGGGTCGGAAACGAGAAACGCTATCAGGCGCCGGTCCGTGTCCAGGAAAGTTACGCCTTTGATGAAGCCGGTGAGACAGTGGAAAAAACACATGTTGTGATGGGTTGGTTACTGGGGCCCAGCACCGACCTGAAGCAGCAGTTGGAAGCGCATTTACTGGAAGGGGTTCTCCTGGACGATGGTGCGTCGCCGCTACGCTACGCTCTGGAAACCACCGCTCTGGGTAATGCACCCTCGCCACTGTGTGGACTCGAGGCGTCCAATCGCGAAATGAGTTTTGTCTGTGGTCTGGAGGGCAGTGAGGCGGACAGGGCGGATGCCATGGAGGATCTGGTGCTGAGCGTATTGACCCAGGTCGCGGAACAGGGGGTCCCCAGGGATCGAGTCGAAGCCGTTTTGCATCAACTGGAACTCAGCCAGCGCGAAGTCTCCGGCGGTGGTTACCCGTATGGCCTGCAGCTGATTCTGGAAGGTTTATCCAGTGCAATTCATCGCGGTGATCCGGTGGCCCTGCTTAACCTTGATCCCGTACTCGAGGAGTTACGTGAGAGTATTCAGGATCCTGAATACATTCGCAGGCTGGTACGCGAACGCCTGCTGGAAAATCCTCATCGCGTGCGTTTGACCATGGTGCCGGATAACGGCCTTTCAGCGCGCCGTGAGCAGGCTGAAACTGAGCGGCTGGCGGAGATAAATGCACAGCTCACTGATGAAGAAAAGCAGAACATTGTGCGTCGTGCGCTTGAACTGGCGGCGCGTCAGGAACAGATTGATGACCCTGATCTGCTGCCCAAGGTGGGTCTGGAAGACATTCCACCCGAAATGCATATTGCCCAGGGTGAGAGCATAACAATAGCCGGACATACTGCAAGCTATTATGCCCAGGGCACTAATGGTCTGGTGTACCAGCAGGTGGTTGTGGATTTGCCGCAGCTTGAGGGTGAATTGCTGGACACACTGCCTTATTACGGCAGCGCGCTTGCGCAACTGGGTTGTGGTGGTCGTGACTACCTTGCTACCCAGTCACTGCAGAGCAGTGTGTCCGGTGGTGTGCACGCAAGCAGCAGTATGCGCAGTGTTGTCGATAATGTGCAGAGTCTGCGTGGTTGTTTCGTCCTGTCGGGAAAAGCATTGACGCGTAACCATGCAGCACTCAGCCAGTTGATGTACGACACTATGGAGTCGCCACGTTTTGATGAACTGGAACGTATCCGTGAACTGATTGCGCAACAACGCGCACAGCGGGAGCAGAGCGTCACCGGCAATGGTCATGGTCTGGCCATGCTGGCTGCTTCATCAGGTGCCAGTGCCGGTGCGGCTCTTGCGCATCGTCTGCGCGGGCTGGCCGGGATTCATTATCTCAAGGTGCTGGACGACAGTTTCGAGGACAAGGACAAGCTGTCGGTATTTGCCGAAGGATTTGCGCGCATACATCAACTGATCCGTCCGGCACCACGCCAGTTCCTGTTGATCAGTGAAACCGAATACCGCGAGCGGGCGCAGCAGGACATGGATCATGCCTGGTCCGCAGCATCGCCTGCAAGCCCGACATTCTCCGCGTTTGGAGTGCAGCCGGTACAACAACAGGTGCGGGAAGCGTGGCTGACCAGCACGCAGGTGAATTTCTGTGCCAAGGCCTACCCAACCGTGCCGGTGGGTCATCCCGATGCGGCGCCTTTATCGGTGCTGGCCGGCTTCCTGCGCAATGGTTATTTGCACAGGGTTATCCGTGAGCAGGGCGGCGCCTATGGGGGGGGGGCCAGTCACGATCCGGACAATGCAGCGTTCCGCTTCTTCTCCTACCGTGATCCCAGACTGGAGGAAACGCTCGACGACTTCGATAATTCCATTCGCTGGCTGCTGGATGAAAAACACGAGTGGAGGCTGGTGGAGGAAGCTGTTCTGGGTGTGATCAGCAGTATCGACAAGCCAAGTTCGCCGGCAGGTGAAGCCAAAGATGCGTTTTACAACAGCCTGTTTGGCCGTACACCGGATCAGCGCCAGCGTTTCCGCCAACGGGTACTGGACGTAAAGTTGCAGGACCTCCAGCGTGTGGGGGAGACCTACCTCACGCCCGGGCAGGCAAGTGTCGCTGTTATCAGCAATCAGGCCGCTGAACAACGTTGCCGGGAACTGGGTCTGGATGTGAAGCATCTGTGAGGGTATGACCCCACGCCAACGCTATCAGGCGGATCTGGAACGTCAAGGCTTTCATTCCGATGTGGCCCAGCTACAGGCTGTGGAGTTGCTTCAGTCGCTGTATGAAAGGCTGATCGGACCGTTGCCCGCGCTTTCCGTGTGGAAACGGCTGCGGGGGCAGTGCTCGAAACCGGCCAAGGGACTTTACTTTTGGGGTGGACCGGGTCGTGGCAAGACCTACCTCATGGATTGTTTTTACGAGTGTTTGCCATTCAGGGAAAAGCGACGCGTTCATTTTCACCGCTTTATGCTGGAAATTCATGAAGCGCTTGATGCCTTGCCGAAGACACCGGATCCTTTGCTCATTGTTGCGGATAAACTGGCAGGTGGTTGCCGGGTGCTTTGTCTGGATGAGTTTCACGTCACCGATATAGCGGATGCCATGTTGCTGGCGGGTCTGCTCCAGGCACTGTTTGCCAGACAGCTTACCCTGGTTGCTACGTCCAATATCGCTCCCGATGCTTTATACGAGAATGGCCTGCAGCGCGATCGGTTTTTACCGGCTATCGATCTGCTTTATGACAATACGCGGGTGTACGAGATCGAGGGCAGGCAGGACTTCCGGCTTGAGCTGTTGCAACATAGTGGGACCTATCAGCTGGCCAGCGGTAAGGCGGCTCGCGACTGGCTGGAAAAAGCGCTGCGTGAACTGGCACCGGTAGAGTCTCAGCGTAAAGTCACTAT
>JBDNAP010000332.1:0-4388 GCA_039768325.1 Thiogranum sp. | reverse complement strand
GTTTTTTCAGGGTGATCATGTCGAAATGATGCGACAGAAACCACTTCAACCTGTCATCGGCATTTTCGGCGCCCAGTTTTTTGCCGTCCGGCGATTGCAGATAGATTCGTACATCCTCGCGCTCCTTGGAGGCGACTATGGTGACCTCTTCGATAGACCCGTCCACCGTAAAGTCGCCCCCTTCGATCGGCAACATGTCCGGATCTTTGGCACTTTCAAATATGACACTGAACACGTCGTGCAGATCCTGATCACTACGCGCCAGCTTGAACAGCGCACCGGTTTCCTTTGCCACCTGATTCAGCAGTTCAATATCGGATGCCTCGGTAAACGCGATGGTGTAGACCTTGATACCCTTGTCCCGGGCTACCTGCAGCAGCTCCTCTTGCAGCTTCTGCGTCAAGGCCCGATCCTCATCGCTGTTACCCACATCCATCTTGCCGTCGGACATGAGTACCAACATTTTTTCCTGTCCCTGTTTGCCTTCCTTGTTGAGCATATCGATGCCTTTGGAAAGCGCTGCGTAAAGGTTGGTATAGACACCCTTGGACGACACCTTGTCGGCAGCCGCAAGAATCCGGGCATTGGTATCTGTCGTCGGTGTGGTGAGGTGTAAAACAGGATAACCGTTGTCACTGAAACTGATCAGGCCGATGCGGTCCTCGTCACCCAGCAGGGACATGAACATTCTGGCCGCCGGAACCCGCAGTTTCCTGGGGTCGTGCTTGGCCATACTGCCGGAACTGTCCATGACCAGCACCGCGTCAACGCCACCGGCGGCGGTGGCCAGGGCCGCCGGGACACCCGCCGCGAACAGCAGGGTCAGACTGAACAACGCGCAAATGCATCGCCGGCGGGAATTAGCGGAAAGAATCCTTCTCATGCCAGAACATCCTTTTAACCCATTGTTTAATATAATATAATTCAGATTTACCCGGGTGATACCGGACTTCAATGCCTGTAACGGCAGAAAGCAGAATTTATTGACATTCAAGTGCTTAACCCGCCTTCCTCAGCAGATTGTATGGTTTTGGCGGGAAATGCAGGTCAAGCGCTGATCCCGCATACAACCGGCAGTGTTTCCGGCGGTCATCGTTCAGGGGCACTTGTTCAGCAGGTAAATCTTTTCACTCAGACGGGACAGGCCCCGCTCACGGAACCTGGCTTCATTGGCGAGAATATTTTCCTCGTGCAGGAGCTGAATGGACCAATGCCGCGCAAAAAGATCACGGATCTCTTTCTCGTCAACAGCAAAAGGCGGCCCCTTCATCTGCTGCTGATCGTATTCCATCGCTACCAGCAACATTGACACAGGTGCCGACAGCAAGGATGTCAGGCGGGAGACATAGGACGGACGCATATCCGCCGGCAAAGCAACCAGCGCCGCCCGGTCGTAGACAGCACGTACACGCTGTAACTGAGCGGGCTGCAGATCAAAATAATCACCGCACAACAGGCACAGATTATCCGTTTCGCTGACAGAAAAGGCGCCCTGCCGACGATGTCTAGCGGGCAGCGCGTTTTCCTCGTAAAACTCTTCCACGGCAATCGGACTCAGCTCGACACCCAGTACGGAATAGCGTTCCCTCAGCCACAGCATATCCAGGCTCTTGCCACAAAGAGGCACGAACACCTGCTCACCGGGTTCAATCTGCATGCACGACCAGAAAGTCGCGAGGTGGGGGTTGATTGTGCGCTGATGGAAACCGGTCAGTTTGTCCTGCCAGCGCTGGTGCCAGAAATCAGCTTCCATAGCAGCGGCTTGTATTAAACGTGGGGGTAACCGCCGAATGGTCTTGGATTGGCGCCGGGTAACGGCTTGAACCACTGCAGCGTTTTGTGCAGTTTGACAACTTCACCGATGATGATGATGGTCGGTGGTTTGACCTGTTCCGCTTTTACGGTTTCTTCCAGGTTCCTGAGGTCGGTAATGATCACGCGCTGATTCTGTGTTGTGCCCTGCTGAATCAAGGCAACCGGTGTCGTTTCCGTCAGGCCGTGTTTGATCAGCTGCTGCGAGACGATACCAACACCGTGCAGCCCCATATAAAAAACAGCGGTCTGATCGGCGTGCGCCAGCGCTTTCCAGTTGAGGTTGACAGAACCATCCTGCAGGTGGCCGGTCACAAAAACCACCGATTGGGCATAATCCCGGTGAGTCAAGGGAATACCCGAATAGGTGGCGCAGCCGGAGGCAGCCGTAATACCCGGCACCACCTGGAACGGTACGCCATTTTCCATCAGTGTGGCGATTTCTTCGCCGCCGCGTCCGAAAATGAAGGGATCCCCGCCTTTGAGACGAACCACACGTTTTCCTTCTTTGGCAAGACGCACCAGCAGCTGATTGATGTTTTCCTGTGACAATGCGTGATTATCACGTTCCTTACCGACATAAATCTGTTCTGCATCTCGGCGCGCCAGCTCCAGAATCGGTGGTGCAACCAGGCGGTCGTAGACCACGACATCGGCCATCTGCATCAGACGCAGGGCGCGGAAGGTCAGCAGGTCGGGGTCGCCGGGACCGGCGCCGACCAGATAGACCTCACCAACGGGATGCGGTTCATCGCTGCTGTCCTGGAGCGCTTTTTCGAGGACAGTACGCGCAGCTTCATCACGGCCGGCGAACAGCAGGTCCGCCACTTCGCCCTGCAACATGTTCTCCCAGAATTGCCGTCGTTGCCCGATGCTGCTGAAACGCTGTTTGACCTTGGTGCGAAAACTCGCCACCAGTTTTGCCATATGGCCATAAGCCGCTGGCACATAGCTCTCCAGCCGCGCCCGCAGCAGACGCGCCAGTACCGGTGATGCACCACCCGAGGATACCGCCACCTGCACCGGCGAGCGATTAATAGTCGATGGCACAATAAAACTGCAAAGCTCAGGGTCGTCAACTACGTTTACCGGGATGTTTCTGGCTTTCGCGAATTCCGACACGCTGCGATTGACCTCTTCCTGACTGGTAGCGGCTATCACCAGCACCTTGCCCTCCACATCGGTTTCCTCGAATTCCCGTGCGCTGTGCGTGATAGTACCGGCGCTGCGCTGCACTGCCAGCTTTTCACACAGCTGCGGAGCAACCACCTCGACCCTGGCACCGGCGCGAAGCAGCAGGTTGACTTTGCGGGCAGCGACATTGCCGCCGCCCACCACCAGACAGTCACGGCCTGCCAGATCCATGAATACAGGGAAAAAATCCAATCGTGTTACCTCAGGCCCTGATTGCTTTCAGAATCGGTTCCAGTAAGGCATCGAGCTCTCCGGCCTGGTCCAGCGCCGCCAGATCGTCATAACCCCCGATGTGCCGATCACCGATAAAAATCTGCGGGACCGTATTGCGACCCGTGCGCTCCTCCATCCTGGCCCACAGGTCGGTATCGTTATCAACGGAAATCTTGCTGACCGAAACACCTTTATGACTCAGCAACCGGTCTGCGCTGATGCAATAAGGACAATACCGGGTGCAATACATGACCACTTCTGACATAGAAACTACCTGCCCTGCTCCATGATTGGTTAATAGGATTATTGATGGTATCAAACAGTTTGCAAAACTGTTATACGACTTTACCGCATAACTGCGCCAACTGCTGTTGAATGGGTATCATCACCGGTTCTAATTTTTTTCGCATGACGGAACCGATAGCGTCGCTGCGGGAAAAAATGGGGTTTACCAGCGGTTCGCCAATCCAGGCCAGCGTCATCATGGCCTTCACGTCGTCACCGTATTCAGGAACCGATTTCAAGACATCCTGTACCGCTGTCGTGGTTTCGCAGACTGGCGGAACATGCAGCAGGGCCTCGGCATCGCTGATTATGGTTTTGATATCAGCACCAGGATCGCCATTCGGGCATACGGATCGGAAGTAGTTCTGAATCGAATTCAACAGTTCGACGACGACGTCCTGGTTAACGGGTTTTTTCATAGCCGCTTGTGCTGTTTCGAGAAACACCTGGCCGGGCTCACTCAGACAGCGGCACAATTGTCTGGCGACAACGTTCCCCTTATCCAGGTCCGGCTTTAAGCGCTCGCAGAGGTCCTGCCAGTCCCGTCTGGGCATCCCGGTAACGGGAAGCGCGTCCGGTATGGCTGCCATAAAGCCAACATAGTAGGAATTCCTGCGTTTGCCCGACCGCCAGAGCTTGTCGAGAAGCTCATCGCTTATCAAACCTGGCTGCAATACCAGGCGCACCGTTTCCATCATGGCCCGGTGCTCGGTCTCGAAGGGTAGATACTCGACCAGATACTCCGCCAATACGGTGCCCATCGAGCCGCTGACCACCGTGTCTTTTTCCAGCATGCGCCGCGCATTGTCAGCATCCGGCATTGCCCACCAGGCACGTCTGGCATATTCATTATCCAGTCCGGAGGCATGCACCACTGCCACTAC
>JBDNAP010000331.1:0-10268 GCA_039768325.1 Thiogranum sp. | reverse complement strand
GGGCATTCAGTCGGCCTGACATGACTTAGCCGCGGCGCGGCCGGCCAACCCGGCACCAGTGGCGCTGTGCAGCATTCCCCGGCTTTGCGGGGGATGATTCAAGTGCCGCGGGATACCCGGCGCTACCGTCCGGTCTGTATCGCAGTTGAACTATTCATATCTGATGGTCAGCCAGGTTACTTTTCCGCCCCGCGCGCAGGCCGATCCTGTTTGCCAATCATCTGCTTGACAGTCAGTACTAATTCATTGGTTCGGACCGGTTTGTAGAGAATCTTGCAGCCGCTTTCCTGCAGCGTCTGCATCGCTTCCGGTGAAATATCACCGGTGAGGACGACCGCCGGGATGTCTCGCTTTAACGTCCCTCGAATACGCTGTATGAGCTCCGTCCCCGTCAAACCATCCGGTAACCTGTAGTCAGAGATAACACAGTACGGTTGCAGTTCACCGCTCGCCAACAGCGACAATGCCTCAGCCCCGCTTGTCGCTGCGACAACGTGAAAGCCCTGAGATTCCAATAACAAACATGTTGCATCCAATACTGCCGCATCATCGTCAATCATCAACACAGAAGTTTGGGCCGGGGCTGTGACTGTTGCGGCGTCCGAGTCTGTCAACCCGGTCTGTACCGGGTTGCTCATCTCTCCCATCGGCACCTCGACTGCAAACATGGAGCCCTTGCCAAGTGTGGACCGCACATCGATCCGGTGCCCCAGGAGACGCGCCGTGTATTTTGCAACGGCCAGACCCAGTCCCATACCTTTGCTCTTTTCACGAGCTGGATTATCCAGTTGATGAAATTCCACCAAGATGGATTCAAGTCGATCAGCAGGGATACCTGCACCTGTGTCCCACACCTCTATTCGCAAGCTTGAACCTTGGCGGCGGCAACCGATGAGCACCTTGCCCTCGGTCGTATAGGAAATGGCGTTGGCGATGAAAATATGGATGATGCGATCGAGTAGAACCGGGTCACTGCGAATCGTCACGGAACAAGGTGCAACGTGTAAACGCAGACCTTTCTCCTTTGCCTGCAGTTCGAATTCCCTTTTTAGGCGTACCAGCATGTCTGCAACGGCAAAACCCCTTACTACAGGTTCGACTGCGCCAGCCTGGATCTTGCTTAGATTCAACAATGCGTCCAACAGCTCGCCCATTGAAACTATTGACTCGGTCTGTTTTTCTATAATCTCCAGGGCACGCGGATCTCTGACCGTGTTTGTCAGGACTCTATTGAGCAGACTGAGTGCCTGGAGTGGTTGTCGAAGATCATGGCTTGCCGCTGCGAGAAACCGGGATTTTGCCTGGTTCACCTCTTCAGCCGTGTTCTTTGCTCCGATGAAGGCCTGCTCCGCGATTTTTTGCTTGCTGATGTCCTTGATGGCAAGCAGGATCGACACTGCTTGATCAGGCAATCTTTCAATCATGCGTGCGTTCAGAAGCATTGTCTTATTACCAATGTCCGGGAATTCCTGGGTTACTTCGTAGTCATTGAATTCGCCTCGCCCGGGCACAATATCCGCCAATAATGTCCGCAGTGTGGGGATATTCCATTGTCCGTTGCCGATGTCGAAGATCGATCGGCCCTCCGTTGCCTTTGTATCGGTTCTGAACGTCGTATAGAAGGCTGGACTGGCAGCTACCACCTTCAGCCTCTTGTCAAGAATCAGCAGTGGCTCGTGGATGGTGTTCACGATGGCCTCGGCAAAAGAACGGTTGTAGGATTCCATGTTCGTCTCGGTCAGCGAGCGGAAAAAATTGTCAATCGGCAAGCGCAGACCTCTGCGCAGGACGGGTTCGCTCAGTTGTAGCACATTGTCGTGAATGGTCAGATACTTGTTCGGCGGAATCATGTAGACATGATCTATCTCGACCGGCATCTGGTCGCGGGCCTCGACGACCTGCATAGTGGTGTGTCGGGCCAGCAGTTCCGCAGTCAGGCTCTCATGGTTGGGATCCAGGTGCTGAACGAGCACAAAGGCCATACCGCTGTCTGCAGGCATGCTGGTAACAAATCGTTTGAACGCATCCAGGCCTCCCGCAGAGGCGCCGATTCCGATTATCGGGAACAAGGTGCGTTCAGGCGATGCCTTTTCTGTTCGTCCTGTCACTTATTCTGGCTTCCATACTGTCGCTATTGGTGGACTCTATATTGATTTAGCCTGCATAACTACAGACGTGACTGAACCTGAATAAGTCGCTGGCGTTGCTTATTAATATAACACGCTATTTGACCGGGGTAGAGGCGCAGCGGAGCGGGTAGGATTTGACGCTATCTACACGGGATGCTGGTTCTCAACGGTCACCTGCAACTCACATTGACGAAGTCGCCCAGCGGGCGGTTGGCATAGGCGCTCCGCTGGGGCACACGCAGCAGGTAGACATCCGGCCACTACGCTCCGACTCGATCAGCTCTTCATTCTGCCGTCCGCAGCAGGTCATCATCTGGCGAAGGGCATAATCTGTTCAAGCTTTTCCGGGTAGCTCCGGGCCCTCGGGCAGCGCTGCCTGTTGTCAGGACATATAAAGGTTCATGCACTTATACCGCTAACCTGCTGACACAGAAAAATTGCCGGGCTGCCGGGTTAACTTATTGTATTAAAAAATGAAGTCGATATCTTCAAACGCCGATACGTTGAAGAACCAGAATCTGGGGCTGGCAATGATAGCCGCCTCTCTGCTGGTTATTGTGTTTATTACGGCCTACTTGTTCAACTACCAGCGAAACACCCAGCTCGACCAGATTCGCAGCCAGGGCGTGGGGCTGGTGCGCCTGCTGGGGAGTATGCCAATGGCTCAACTGGTGCCTGTTGACGGCCGCCATGGGCCGTTGCAGCTGATCAGGCAAACCCATGCTCATCCCAACTTCGCTTATGCCGTGCTGGTTGATAGCCGCGGCAATCCGCTGCTGCAAGCGGCGAAACCCGGCATTATTGTGCCTGTGGAACCCCTGCCACAGGAACCCAGTGCCTGGTTGGGTGAGCGTATTCTGAACGGCCAGGATGGATCCACCCTGTTGGAATTCCATGGCCCGGTCATCGAACGCGGGGATCTGGTTGCGTACCTGCGTGTCGGCTATGTTCGGCCGGCTTACGGGCCGGCAACTGCACAGTTGCCTTTCTTTGCCACGTTGGCACTGGCGGTGTTCCTGCTGACACCAATATTTTATTTTCTGGTCAGGCGTGAGATCAAACCGCTGGGCCAGGTTAATCGACACATGCAGGCTATGCTGGAATCCGCTCAGATAGGGGAACCTGAGCTGCATCCCTCGGGTGAACTGAAGGACTTTATGCAACGTTTCAACCATTACATTGATGCGGCTCAGCAGCGTATTCAGTCTCTCGAGGCCCAGCAGACTGATGTCGATATGTCCTGCAAGGTCATCTCCTACCAGAAGTCGAGGATCGAATCGGCGCTGCAGTCATTGCCCGATGCAGTGATTGTCATGGATGAGAGCGGCATGACCACCTATGCAAACGCCAAGCTGCACAGCCTGCTGGGCATTGATCTGGAACAGGTCGTTGGTGCCAGGCCGGATCAATGGTGCAGCGATTCCGCAGTACTCGCCTATCTGACGTCCTGTCACAATAACAGTGCACGTACCTACCGCGCCGATGCGGTGGAATTCGCACCCGGCAGTGCTCCCGAAAAGCGGGTCTCTGTCAGCGCCTATCCACTATTCTCGCCCAGGCAAAGCAGCCTGATGCTGGGTACGCTGTTTGTGTTTCGCGACGTGAGCGATGAATCTACCGCCAAACGCGCCCGCAGCGAGTTTGTTGCCCATGTCGCACATGAGTTGAAGACTCCGCTGAATGTCCTGCACATGTACAGCGAAACACTGCAGGACGACGCCGGTGCGACACGCGAGCTGACTATAGAAGCGGCGAATGTCATTCACGACGAAGTGGGGCGGCTTTCCAGCCTGATCAGCAACCTGTTGAGCATGACCAAGATAGAGATGGGAACCATGTCGCTGGAGCGCAAGCGCGTCAAGCTGCAGGAGCTGGTCAGGGATGTGTTCGACAACATCACGCGCAGTGCCGATGGCATGGACCTTCAATTCGATCTGCAGGTGCCGCCTGAAATCAGCGCTGTGTCCCTGGATAAGGATCTGATTCGGATTGCATTCAATAACCTGTTGACCAATGCCATCAAGTACAACCGGCCTGGCGGGCGAGTAGTCGTGAGCGCGGAAGAAAACGACGAAGAAATCCTGGTGCGGGTACGCGATACCGGCATCGGTATCGAGGCCGCTGACCAGGCGCGCATCTTCGACAAGTTCTATCGCTCTGAAAACGAGCAGGTACGGGAACGTACCGGGCATGGACTGGGTCTGTCGCTGGCGCGTGAAATCGTGCATTTGCACTACGGCGAGCTCGAAGTCAGCAGCCAGACCGGACAGGGATCGGAATTCACGGTACGTTTCAGAAAAGATATGGGTGTGCTCAAACAGGCGATCTGATTATGCGGACGATCTTGGTGGTGGATGATGAACGGCACGTGGCACGGGTGCTGAGTGTGGCTCTGGAACGCGCCGGCTATGCGGTCGAAACCGCGCGCAACGGCAAGGAGGCGGTGTGCAAGCTGGTGGAGTTGAACCCGGATGCACTATTAACAGACATCATGATGCCACGCATGAACGGCCGTGAACTGGTGGCTGTGGTGCGCAACCATTTCCCGCAACGACAGGTGCCGATTGTGGTGATGACTTCGAGCCTGGAACTCGAACACCGTGACTGGGTGAAAGAGTACGGCAACCTGCATTTTATCGAAAAGCCGGTAAGCCCGCGCAGGGTTATCCAGATTCTGGACAATCATTTTTCCGCGAAAGAGACTGAAGAGCCTGGCCATGAATCACTCCAGACTGTTTAAAGAACTGGATCTGGAGCGCTACGCACGTATAGTTCAGCGCATACTGGGTCATGATCACGCCAGGACGGTGGTGTTCGACGGTAGTGGTATGCTGGTTTGGTTAAGTCCCGGCTGCGATGAGCTGCAGTCGGATCAGTATTCAAGGACTCTGCGCGAAGCCAGACAGGCGGCTGGGGATGCCGCGCAATGCGCATGCTTTCACGACCCGGCCGCAGGTTCCGGTTTCGTCTATCGTTCGCTGGGTGTCGATGCGGATCAGGCACTGGGCTGGCTGGCGGTGCTTTGGGAGGGCGACAGCGGCGCCTACGTGTCATCCAGCACGTCGGCGTCGGCGTTAGTTGCGCTGGACGAAGTTGTTCCTCTGATGCAGGGCGAGCTGCAACGCATCGGCGAACTCGATGAAATAGCCGGGGAACTGGGCGAGCGGTATAACGAACTGAATATGTTGTGTCGCGTGGATGACCCGATGCAGCCGCGCAAGGAAAGTCGCGATGCCCTGAGTCAGCAGGTGCGCCAGTTCGCCAGTCATTTGGAGCCTGATCTGGCAGTGCTGTGGGTCGTACAACGGGAGCTGGTGTTTCCGGCCGGTGCGCTTTATCGCCGTGATGACAAGGAACTGAATACCTGGTTGCATGATCTGGCGCATGCTGCCTATCAATGGTTTTTGAGCGGTAACGGGCCGCTCGGCATGAATTCGCTGGAAGATAGCAACCGGCAACGTCTGGGGGTCGACGGTAGCTATAAACTGATAGGTGTACCGATACTGGACAGACGCTCTGTTGTCAGTGGTGTGCTGGTGTGTGCGAACCGCATGGATCGGCCTGATTTTACCAACAGCCATCGAAATCTGCTGGAAGTGGCGGCGGAAAGAGCTTCAGAATGTGTGCGTGAGCACCAGGATGAACTCACCGGTTTATTGAATCGCAATGGTTTCCAGACACACCTTGTGCAACTGGGCTTGCAGCGCGATGCAGCGCAGTGCAGTCGGGTGGTGTGTCTGATCAATCTTGACCAGTTCAAGATCATAAATGTGAGCTACGGGATCTCAGCCGGTGATGAAGTGCTGTTCAAGGTTGCCGCCTTGCTCACTGATAAGGTGACAGGCCACGGTGTTGCCGCACGACTCGACGCCGACAATTTCGCTCTGCTGCTGGAGAATAAAACGATTCCTCAAGCCGAACAGTTTTCCAGGGACGTATGCGCCGCAATAAGGGCCTTGCGTTTCGACACGGAAGACAAATGTTTTACCATCGGCGCCAGTGCGGGCGTCGTCGCACTGGAGGACACTGATGGGTCTCTGGGGGATCTGACGCAACTTGCCGAAGTGGCACTGGTCAGCGCCAAAGAAGCCGGTGGTCACCGCGTTGAAGCTTATCAGCTTGCCAACACAGACCTGGTTCGCCGACATCAGCAGTTACGCTGGGTCGAAGGCATCAAACACGCCTTGGACGAGGGGCGTTTCGTGCTCTACTGCCAGCGCATTCAGCCTCTGCAGGGAGGGGAAGTCCACTACGAACTGCTGGTTCGCATGCTCGACGAAAATCGCGCTATCGTGCCTCCGGCCATGTTTATCCCAACTGCGGAACGCTACAGCCTGATGCCGGAACTGGACCGCTGGGTCCTCGGCGAAGCTTTGAAACAATTGAGCGCATGGACTCCCTGGCAGTTCGGTGAACCGATGTCCTGGGGTATTAACCTGTCGGGGCAGTCACTTAACAACACGGGTTCCCTGGCGTTTCTGTCCGAACAGGTACAGCAATCACCGGTGCCGGAACACAGCATTTATTTCGAAATCACCGAAACGGCAGCGGTGCAGAATTTTCATGCCGCCGAGCGTTTTATGCGTGCGATTCAGAAGGCGGGTTGCCGATTTGCGCTGGACGATTTTGGCAGTGGTCTGAGTTCCTTTGCGTATCTGCAGCGTCTGCCGGTAGATTACCTGAAAATCGATGGTGCACTGGTGCGCAACATGCGGAACAATCCGGTTGATCAGGCGATGGTTTCTGCGGTTGCAGAGGTGGGTAAGG
The DNA here is from genome assembly GCA_039768325.1 of Thiogranum sp. Classification (GTDB taxonomy): domain Bacteria; phylum Pseudomonadota; class Gammaproteobacteria; order DSM-19610; family DSM-19610; genus Thiogranum. The sequence continues at coordinate 3,372 of JBDNAP010000331.1, read as the reverse complement.
TGATGGGGCTGAAAACCATTGCTGAATTCGTGGAAGACCAGGAAACTCTGCGACTGCTGCAGACGATGGGCGTCGATTATGCACAGGGCTACGTGGTCATGAAACCGATGCCATTGGCGGAAGAGCTGCAACGTTTGTGTTCCAGCTGTGCAGCGGAGCCGGGTGCCGTCGCACCTACTGCGTCCAGGCAACGCGGCTGAGCCGGGATCCTCGGCGCAAGGACAGCGATCTGATGTCGGCTACCAGCACAAAACCATCTCCGGAAAACGGCGGCGTGGAATCGAGTTCCACCGTGCTGCGTACGCGTATCGGCGCCATGACTTACCTGGCTCCTACGGGTGCACTGACAGCCGAACAAACCATCGCCGCACTGGTGGCAGCTACGGATGACTGTTTGCAGACACGGGAAACCCAGGTTGTCGTCGACCTGGCCAATGTGCCTAGCCTGAACAGCGAGTCGCTGGAGGCTATCCTCGAGGGTCAGGACAGGCTGGTGCGTGCCGGCGGTTGGTTGAAGGTGGCGAATGTCAATGGTACCAACCATGACATTTTCAATATCACCGGATTTTCCGACCATGTCTCACTGATAGACGAAACCGACGCAGAGGCGGCTGATACCGTCGTACCCTCGGCAGCTTTGCGCGGGCTGCGGCTGGGTGATCAGTTGTTGGCCAAGGGCCTGATCACACAGGACAGACTGGATGAGGCGATCCGTTTACAGCAGAAGCTGGGCAAGCGGGTGGGGCAGATTCTTGTCGACAAGGGCTGGGTCAGCGAACAGGACCTGTTGCTGGCGCTCGGCCGCCAACTGGATGTGCCGTTTGTGCGTCTTCGCACCGGTTTATACGACCCTGAGGTGGTCAACCTCCTCGACAAGGAAAGTGCCATCCGGATGCGCGTCCTGCCTCTGTTCAAGGTGCGCGGTGTGCTGTCACTGGCGACATTCGATCCGCAATCGATCCCCATCAATGACGAAGTCGAGGAACGCACCGGCTGCAAGGTTCGTCCAGTGCTGGCGCGCCGCGAGGATATTCTCGAGGCCATCAACGAAGCCTATTCGGGCGACGCCTATGCCGGCGACTTTCTCGACGATGTCGATGATGATTTTCAGGTGGTCGAGAACCTGGTGCCGGATGACTATTCCGTTATCGATGAGATGGCCGAAGGCAGCCCGGTTATCAATCTGGTCAATTCAGTTATTCAACGCGCGGTGCGCGACGGCGCCAGCGATATTCACCTCGAGCCATCACGCGCCAAGTCACGGGTACGCTTTCGGATTGACGGTTTGCTTTATGAAGTCACCGCGCCGCGTGCCGAACTGCATCCTTCCATCATATCGCGCCTCAAGGTTATGGCGAATCTGGATATTGCCGAACGGCGTATGCCGCAGGACGGGCGCATCCAGGTGCATACCCAGGGCCGGGCAGTGGATCTGCGTTTCAGTTCACTGCCCGGCCTGTTTGGCGAAAAGGTGGTGCTGCGTGTGCTCGACAAAAACCAGTCATTGCTGGACGTTAACAAGCTCGGCATGGCGGGTGGAAACCTCGATCTCTATAAACAGCTGCTGGGAAGAAGTTATGGCCTTATCCTGGCAACCGGTCCGACCGGAAGCGGCAAGACCACCAGTCTTTATGCGGCACTCAATTATCTCAACAGCATCGAAAAGAATATTGTCACTATCGAAGACCCGGTGGAATACCAGATCGATATCGTCAACCAGAATGAGGTCAGGGAGAACATCGGTCTGGGTTTTGCCAAGGTCCTCAAGCACGTGCTGCGCCAGGACCCGGATATCATTATGGTCGGTGAGATCCGCGAACAGGAAACCGCCGAAATCGCCGTGCAGGCCGCGCTCACCGGACACCTGGTGCTGTCTACGCTGCATACCAACAGTGCTATCGGTGCTATCACACGGATGATCGATATGGGTGTGGAGCCCTATCTGTTGTCATCGGCGTTGATCGGTGTGCTTGGCCAACGGCTGGTGCGCACCATTTGCCCATCCTGCAAGACGAAATTCATAGCACCACCGGATGTGGTCAGTCGTTATGCCTGGCAGGAGTACGGCACCGTGCACCTGGCGCGTGGCCGCGGCTGTCCGGAATGCTACGACTCTGGCTACAAGGGCCGCATTGGTATTCACGAAGTACTGGATGCCGATGACGGTTTACAACAAATGGTCATGTCAAACCCGGGGCGCGACGAACTCGCCGAGTATATCAAACAGCGCAAGATGAAAACCCTGTTCGACGATGGACTGGAACGGGTACGCAAGGGACGGACCACCATTGAGGAAGTCTCGCGGGTTATCAACCTGTAAGCGGAGCAGCCTATGGCACTCGAAATCAATACACAAGCGGCCAAGTCAGTCAGCAAGGGTAAAACTTCGCTCAGTGAAATCAGGCTGTTCGAGAAGCGTCCCGGTGTAAAAGAGCGTATGTTTTTTACCGAACAGCTGGCGCTGTTGCTGGAGACCGGAACCGCGCTGCACGCTGCGCTGCAGTTACTGAAGCAGCAAAGCGGCAATCCTGCCTTTAGCCGGGTGATCGATGCCTTGCACGATGACATTGCTGAAGGCAAAACCTTTTCCAGCGCACTGGCCCGGCACCCCGGCTTGTTCCCTGTGACCTATGTGAACCTGATTGGCGCGGCCGAAAACGGCGGCTTTCTGGAGAAAGTGCTGCAGGAACTGGTGGAGATGGATGAACGACGTGAGCAACTGCATTCGAAACTGATTTCGGCGCTGAGCTACCCGGTGTTCCTGATCCTGTTCTCCCTGGCTGTGGTGATATTTGTGCTGGTGGTGGTATTTCCAAAATTTGCCGATTTGTTCAGCAGCATTCGTGACCAGCTGCCGGTGACCACCATTGCCTTGATGAATGCCAGCACGCTGTTACTTAACTACTGGTGGGCGCTGCTGGCCGGCCTGCTTGTCACTGGGACGGCTCTGCTTTACTGGTTACGGACACCCGGCGGCGGGGAGTTGCTGGACCGGCTCAAGCTGCGGATGTTTTATTTGCGCGATATTTTTGTGCAGCTTTACCTGGTGCAATCGCTGCGGGTCATGGGCTTGTCGCTGGGCAACGGCGTCAGCGTCATGGATACCCTGGCGTCCTGTCGTGATGTGGTACACAACCGCTTATATCGCCGCTTTATCAGTCAGGTGGAGGTTAAGGTGCAGGAAGGCGAGGGCCTTGCCGCGGCCTTCGAGGAAGCTGAATTTATACCACCGGCGGTGCGCCAGATGATCAGCACGGGCGAGGAAACCGGCAATCTGCCGCGGGTGATGAGCCGGATCGCTGCCTACTACGAACGCGAACTGGACAAACGCATGGCGGCCTTTGCGCGCGCCGTCGAACCCATCATGCTGAT
>JBDNAP010000330.1:0-9204 GCA_039768325.1 Thiogranum sp. | reverse complement strand
TGGGTCGGAAGTTCCTGTTTAGAGACTGCTAATATAAGCCGCTACTGAACGAGCACCTTCAAGTGCAAACCTGCCGTTCCCAGCACACTCATGCTCGCTGTTCTTGCTCGGTCGGCAACGGTGAAAACCGGCCAAACTCAGACATGCGGCACAATTAGAAACGGCCCCGAAGGGCCGTCTCTGTCGATACACTCTGAACGATTAAGCCGCTTTCTTTCTTCTGGCTATTCCGATCATGCCCAGTAGGTCGGAGCCGAAGAGCCAAGCGGCGGTAGGGACCGGAACACTCGCGACACTCATCAGGCTTGTGGTTGTCTGGAAGTCGACGCGATCATAGCAGTGTAGTGATTGGTCCACCGGTCGCGGGCATTTTGCCAGGTCAAGCTGTTGGCATCCGCGCAATTGATGAGTTGCTCGCGCAGGATTGATGCGCTCGCGGGGCGATGGTCTGGCTCCTTGGCGAGGCAGTCCGTGATGATGGTCTCGAGGTCGGCGGGTAACGGTGTTGTCTAGTGCGTCGAGGATGTCTGCGGGACGTCGTGGAGGTGCTTGGCGCAGATCTCAACGGCGCTGGCGCCCTCGAGGACATTGCGCCCGGTGGCCAGGTCTGATTGGATTAGATTTCGGTTCAGGACGACGGCACTTGTTAATGGAATCAGCGACCAGAAATTATACATACACATAAACCCTGGGGTTGCCCAAAGCGTCCTTAAGGTCTTTAGTTATGGGTCAGAAGCCAGAAGAGACTTGGAGCTAAGATGCGATGCGATTGAACATTGCACCGAAAGCGGCTTTGAAAAATCGAAATCTAAAAAACCACTCTCAGGAGGATCAGATGTTACACCGAAGTCCTTACGCGCTAACGTTGATACTCGTCATGGGCAGCGCGTATGCCGTTGACGACTATGTTGATATGGCGCCGGAGGAGATCCTCCAAGCGCTGATCGATGAGACCGGGTCCAGCTACCTGAACCAGAGCCCTCAAAACCAGCAGATGATGCCCGACAACCCAGCCTACTGGATAGCCGAGGAGGGCGAAGAGCTATTCAAGACCCCGCGCGGGCCGAAAAACGTGTCCCTCGAAGGATGTGACTTCGGCAAGGGACCGGGGGTAGTCGAGGGTGCCTACGTTGAAATGCCGCGTTATTTTGAAGATACGGGCAAGGTTATGGACCTCGAGTCCCGCCTAGTCCACTGCATGACGACCCTGCAAGGATTCCCTGCGGACGCCGCCGCGGTTACTAAGCGCCACGGATCTAATTCCGACATGATGAAACTTCAGACGTATGTCGCGATGAAGTCGAACGGCATGAAATGGAACCCGCCGATGGGCCATCCGATGGAGAAGGCCATGCGCGATGCTGGCGAGGTGATGTTCTATCGTCGTTCGGGTCCGATGGACTTCAGTTGTCAGACATGCCACGGAAACACGGGCCAACGAATCCGTGCTTCCGTGTTGCCGAATATCAACGAACCGGAGGAATGGACCAAGGCCATCTCGTGGCCGGCTGAAAGAGCCGGTCAGCAGAACGTACGCAGTACACAGCACCGTCTGCGCGGTTGTCTGTGGCAGATGCGCCATCCTGGAATAGTCGCCGGATCGGACGCGTCCATCGCGCTGATCTCATTCTGGACTGATGCGGCACGCGGACAGCCGGCGATCCTGCCGGACTTGAAGCGCTGATGGCGACCTAGGAGGAAATGACATGTCTAACACGACTTTCACACGAGCCGCCCTCGCTGCTGCAACCGTAGTTTTGCTCACATTTGGGTTTGGCGTCACGAATGCCGACGAGCACGGGCAGGCATCCATGGCCGACTATACCAAGATGTCGCCCGACGAACTGGCGGAATACCTCATTTTTGAAACCAAGAGTTTTAAATTGGACCAGCCAGTGCAGGAGGGCGGCGTCGCAGGTGATCGCCTTAAACAGGATGACATCCAGAAACTCTGCACGCCTCTGCGGGGCAACCCGGTTGACTCGGATACAGCTGCGGAGGTGGTTAAGATTGCGCGCGAAAGCATCAAATATCCGGAAGGCGGCATCAAGCTGGGTGACTGGAAAATTGGCCGCGAACTGGCGTGGTCCGGATTTGGATACCGAGTTGGCCACAAGAACGATGACCACGGTCAGGCTTCGAATGGACCAGGCGGAAACTGTTATAACTGTCACCAGCTAGCAACTGACCGCACAGGTGGAAGCCTGGGCCCGGTCCTGACCGGGTACGGCAAAACGCGAGGGAGCAGTGAGGCCATACTGAAGTATGCGTACGAGGTTATCTACAATCCCCATGCGTACTTCGCCTGCACCAACATGCCGCGCATTGGTGCGAGCGGTCTCCTAACAACAGAACAGATAAGCCACATCATGGCCTATCTCTTCGACCCGGAGTCGCCGGTTAACAAATAGCCTCCACGACGTGGGGCTGTCTGCCGCGAACCCGAACCGTTACCGCTGGCCTCGTGCCGGCGGTTTTTTTAATCGTCTGGACATTATTCTGCGTATTAGCCCAACTAACCAACGAGGACAGTCTTTTTTGGTTCGTTACGCGAATGTATGCATGGGTGTTTGTGAAGGCAGCTTTTGGTGCCCGGGCCTTGATGACATCCGTGTAGGGCTGCCACATACAGCAGCCGGTGGCTGTGGATGTCGTAGACGTTGGTGTCATACACATCCCCGCGCTTGGGAAGATCTCATCAATACCGATATGGGTCACGCCCGTGAGGTCGCTGTGGGCTAGGCCGTAGGCCACGGCTTCATCGACGGCAGCTTCCACCGTACTCCAGAAGCAGTGAAAGGCTTCGCCACCTGCTTCCAGGTCAGTACCCGCGCCCAGGTCGCCAGCGTGACCATCAGTGTACCGGTGAATTGCCGCTTGCCCGACACCCAGGGCATCGCCTCGACATGAATGCTGCCACAAAGCGTGCAGATAACCCGGCGCGGGGTATAGCTCAGGAACGCCGATCCCCCACAGGGGGACGTGACGGGAGTAAAGGAAGCATAAAAGCCTTCCCTGGCAATGCGCAACCAATTTCGGCCCCTTCCCTTCACGTAAAGTACTTCATCTTCTCTGAATCCTGTTGGGATCCGTAAGACCTTCTTGCTCGTTAACGCGATTGTATAAGCAACGACTAAAGGTCGCAGAAGGGTCGTTTTTTCTCGTACAGTGGTTGCATATATTAGCAAATGCGAAAGGAGCATTTCCGGCCAGTAACCAGCCGTTCGTTGTCCTGCTGAATCCCTCTCGCTGTTGATACCGGCAACGGTGAAAACCGGCCGATACTGTTGAAAAACTCTGTTTTTGAGAGAAACGAAAAATCTTAGCATCTATGACGAGTTTTATTTTTTCCGATATGAGGGGGCATAAGAAATGGCTGGACTCTTGGCAGAGATCGTCACATTGTCTCAGACATAAAATTTGAATTGTATTTCTGAAAAAAACACGTTCCGGCCAATATTTGGCTTCACCGAATTTCCGACTTTTTCAACACTATCGGCCAGAACTTGCCGTTCCCGGCACTATCGGGAATGTCTTAGTAGCCTAAGAACTTGAGGTTACCACTCGGCAATCAATACTTCGCTAACCGTGCGCCCTGCACAAGGCTGTCACCTGCGTCAGCAGGTCTTGACTACGATGTCATGCAATACTTCGCCGGCATGAGCGAGCCGGTCGGCAGCATTAGACAGGTGTCTGTAAACCTCGCGACGCTTGAAGGTGTCAACCACGAAAGCGAACGCAACCGCGACCGGTTTGCTATGCTGGCCAAGGGGCTCGAGCATCCCTTCGAGCGCTGTGAAGGCCGCTTTGTGCTTATCGTGGGTCCTGATGTAGAGATCAGCGTCTAACAGCTCGGCAAGCGCTCTGCGGTAGATTTTCTCTGTGCTGCGCTCTGCCTTGCGCGCTGCGTTGGCGTCTTCCTCGGCGCTTGCCGGGTCGGTGGACAGCTTTCGAAAGCCGCGCTGTAACGCCAAGGCGCCTTGGTGGAGAAGTTGCGCCATTTCCAGCATGTAGTTATCTGGCTGTACCTCCAGGAGCTCCATCTCCCGGACCGTCGTCTTGGCGTAGTTGATGATGTGATCGACTGTGATAATGGCACGGTAGAGGTCCTCCCGGTCCATCGGAGTAGAGAAGGCCTTGTTGAGAACGTCAATATTGCGTGCCTTGAGTTCATCCCCCTGTTTCTCGAGCGCGCGCACTCGCTCGGCTTTGTCCCAGTTTCCGCTCAACATGAATTCCACGAACTCTGACATCGCTTCGACTGCGAGGTCGCACTGGTCGTTGATCAGCCCATAAAAGTTCGGCATGCGCGGGAACACCCGGTCGACCAGCCGGGAGACGACGGAATTCGATTCACCACCCATATATCACCTCATTAACAGCAACCCGCGGCGTTTGCGGGAATTGAATTTTAACGCCCATTTACGCCACCCCTATGGTCACATGGACCACCAGGTAGGTAAGGACGGCCATAAAGGCTGAGCCGGGAATGGTAACTAACCAGGTACTCACGATCTCTTTGGCCTTGTTCCAGCGTACGGCTTTGGGACGCTCCGAGGCACCAATCCCCATGATGGATGAGCTGACCACATGGGTGGTGGAGACAGGCGCACCGATCACTGAGGCGCCAAAGATAACAGCTCCCGAGGTTAGCTGTGCATCCACTGCGTGCAATGGGCGGACCTTGTAGATGCCAAATCCCACAGTTCGCACGATACGCCAGCCCCCGCTGATCGTCCCCAGCGTAATCATGGCAGCACAAGAGAGAATCACCCAGAGCTCTACGTGAAACTCATCGATGAAGCCTCCGAGGAGTAACACCATGGTAATAATGCCCATACTCTTCTGGGCATCGTTCGCGCCGTGCGAGAACGAGAGCACAGCTGAGCTGAACCACTGGAACTGCCGTAAATACTTGTTGAGGATCGGACGTGCGCCTCGCAACAGGAATCTCATCAATCGATGTATTCCGTAGCCCGCCCAAAAACCGATGATGGGAGAGATAATCAGGGAAAGCAAGACCTTGGTGACACCCGTTATGTGACCCTCGGCGACCTGAGCGAATCCCCACACCACGTAACCGGGTCCCGCCGCTACGACGACGGCACCGATCAACCCCCCGACAAGCGCGTGGGAGGATGAGGATGGAATTCCAAACCACCAGGTCAACAGGTTCCAGCCGATGGCTCCCACGATACCGCAAAGGATGATCGTCATGGACGCGAGGGGATCCAGCGCGCTCACATCGACGAACTTGCCAATGGTGTTCGCGACCGCAGTACCACCGAGAACCGGGCCGATGAAGTGAAAGGCGCCAACCAGGATCACCGCCTGTATCGGTGTCATGGCGCGAGAAGCCACCACCGTGGCGATCATGTTCGAAGCATCGTGGAAGCCGTTCGTGTAATCGAAGACCAACACAATTGTGACCGTAACGACCACGAGAATCAGAAGAATATCCATTTATGCGTGTTATTCTCTGCCGGTGCCACATCGCTGCGGCGTTCCATGTATAGCGGGCCATGTGCCATCAGAACGCGAATTTAACCTGGGGCGCGGACGGCCACCCTCTGCTACCCCTCACGCGGGGCCAAGACCAGTGAGTGTAGAGTGTCCGTGAAGCGCGGTTCTGTCAAGAATACAAAATCCAAAGGTGGGCTTTCAAACTGGATCTCGTCGCGATCTGTGTTCTCCAGGCTGTCACGAACGTCGACTACGCGAGTCAGGTTGTTGGCGGCCGAGTTCGACGCCCACTCATAACCGGTGTAACTGACGCAACGGCCCGGCTCGTTGTACCTCTCGCGCCCAGCGGCCGGAACGGCAACATAGGCTTTTAATAGTCTCTGTTATGTCCGTGAGTCTAATTATGGTTGTGAAAACTACCTATACGAGATTAAGGCATGTTTAGTGGTCTGACGAGACGGTCCGGAAAGGGTTGATTGCCAATCCGCATCCGGCTCCTGAACGAGCGGTTACAGTGGCGGATTCAACCGTCCAGGCCGAAATCCGTTACCTCCGCTTTGGGCCGTGAGCCGTCTTTTATATAATTATCATATAGTTATTATATAAAGGACCGCGTATGGTCGGTAACCTGCCGTTCATATCGAAAGCGTACTTACAATCTGGCCCAGGCTCGTACGGAGAAGTCCGGCCAGAACCAGTCAGTCGTCGGAAGCCAATGAAGGGTCGCATACAACCACAGATGTAACATTTAGAAACATTGTGTGAAACTGGATGTTGAGGTCGAGTGCATTGCCGAAGTGCTTGGCCGCTCCTGCGCATTCTGCGCTTGTGCATGCTTGCACATCATGAGAGTCACCCTGCAGGCGCTGGCCGCCTGTTGTGTGTGCCCGTCCTTTTTCACCAATGGGTGGTGATGACAAAGTACACAATGCCCAGCACTTTATTCATCACCACCGGCCGAGTGGCAAAAAGAACCGAAACGCTAATGTAAAACTGCGCAGTACGTGCTTCAAATATCCTCCTACGCGATGGGAGTCGGAGACCAGGCGCTTTGCCGCCTTATTTTGGCAGCAGGTACGGCGGTGGCGACCAGTGCTTGCGTTCGTGATCAGCCTGGGCATAAGCGAGCTCCGCTTCTCTCTGGGCCTTGTTCGCCAGTTTCAGTGCCCTTTCCTTCTCGCCTTCATCATTCGCTTTCCCTGCCTGTTCGATAAGTTTATCTGTGGTCACCCACGCGCCCTGCAAAGAATCGGCCGTTTTCTGGGCCGCCTTCGCAGCAGCGATGGCTTCCTGCACCTCAGTTTCGCCAGCCTGTGCGCTGACATGAACAGACAATACCACTATTGCAATGATTGCCATTAAGTTTTTCATTGTGCTTTCTCCACTTTTCTGATCATGGTTTCGATGAAGAGATTTGCATGCCGTAGAGGTCACTCTCTTGCATTGTCCTCGCTGTCCTGGGTTCACGCCAGGGACGGGCCTGCATACTGACCAACGCCGGGATATGTAAAAATTCACGTCGACCGATACTCATGGTTTTCCCCAAACGCAGCGTCGACCTCAACATTTAACCGATTATTGATCCCATGGGCTCAGAATCGGTTGTTCGGGGCATTAGAAGGGAGTCCGTTGCTAAGCCGGCGGTGAAAGAATTCCAGGTTATTCATGCCTACGCTCCCTTCTTTCAGCGGTCTGGCACCGACGTTCTTCATGCAACCCTTGTATCGGCGCTGAATCGGACCCATCGCACCCCACTTGGAGCGATAGGCAGGGAAGTTGGCAGCCTGACCGATGGCAGGACTCAGTTCATTGCCGCGGATACGGGAACCCGCTGCCGCCCAGTGGCACTGATAGCAGGCAAAACCTCGAGGACCGCGGCGCGTGAAATAGATACGCTTGCCATCCTCGTAGGCAGCCAATGCGAGGGGATCATCCGGGACCGTGATCTCCAGGGGTTTGCCACGGGAAGTCTCAGCCAGATAGGCCAAAATCGCCGGCAGATCGCCCTTGAGCAGCTTCAGGGCCTTTTCACCGTTGCTTTCCCGGCACTCGTTGATTTCCGTGGACAGGGTCTTGACCTTGCCTGTCTTTGCATCGAATCGGGGATAGGTGTGGGCAATGCCGATACCGCCGTTCTCCAGACAATCCGCGTAGGCCTTTCCGTTCTTGAATGGGGTATTGAATAATTGCTCCCCATCATCCACCACCGTCTCATAGGGTGGAAAATCCATGATTGCTTCCCACTGGCTGCGTTTATCCTCATTGAAGTTGTACATACCCAGGCTGTAGTTCTCTGCATTGAATTCTGGAAACCGCTTTTTGAAGTACCCCTGGTAAATCTCCAGATCGGTATCAGGAGACACATCCGCAAGAACGGAGCTCGCCCCTATTCCCAGTAGCATCAAACTCATTGCAACCACTAGCATGCTTTTCATCTTGCCATCCTCCATTAATATGTATTGACTTCTACCTGCATACGCCAAGTCACTTGACTGATGTTCCCGATGTCCCGTATGAAACCAGGGCGCATGCTCCTGACGGCTCAACCGCATGCGATATATGAGAATATCCATGATCTTGCTCCTTGCAGGAAAGCTCTGAACACTCAACCTGTACACGAGGTGAATTGCTAAAGGGTGTAAAGAAAGTCAATAATCAGCTGAATCTGGTTATCATCAACAAGCCCGTTACGCCCGAAAGGCGGCATCATGCTGTATGATTTGGTCGCGACATGGGGGTCATAGATGATGCCATAGAGCTTTTTTCTGTCCGGGAATCGTGCTTTCATCGCCACAATGGGTGGCCCTACCGTACCTGCCTGGTTGGTCCCTTCAAACTGATGACATGCTTGGCACAGAGTGATCGTCAGCTCTTTTCCTTGCTCATGTGGTGTCTTGGCTTTCTCCGCGGCAATGGCATCCTGTGAGATGAGTGAACCTCCTACGAGCAAAGTGCCTGCGACACATGCGAAAAACATCTTGCTAACATATTTCATGGTTCCTCCTTTTTGGTTTTGGCAACCTTACCAAAGCATAGGAAATCCACCCGTATTTTCCAGTCATCAGTGGTCGAATTTCGGAGGCCATACTGCTTATCGGCGATCATGCTGTTGCTGTGCCTGGTGTCTGGAGGGTCGAACTGCTGGGCAGCCGTTCCACTGGTCAGAAAGCTGGAACTACCCTGGATACACAGCTATGAGCGGGATCCGCAGCTTGCCCGGGCAGCCGGGCAAGCTGCGGATGTGTAATTTCATACAGCTGGGTGACACCTGACGTCAGGTTATGCGCCAAGCGGTATTCACGCATCAAATAAGCCTGATGTCCCCGGGCATGAGCGACCTGCGCAAGTGCCAGGTGGTATGTGTATGTTCGATTCTGCTGGATATAAGCTGTTGAGATAGTCAGCATGAAGGATTCAAAAGTGCGGAAGGCTACCGACCAGAGTCCTGCCCGAGAACGACCGCTTACAGTAGGTGGGTTCAACCGGTGAACGCAACACTTTATCTTTTCACAAAAAGATGGAGTGTGAGCAATGGCTTATCGAACACGGATCTACTACACGGACGATCAGAAGGCGGAGATGTGGGATCGCTGGCAGCGAGGCGAGTCGCTTCATTCGATTGCCCGGCTATTTGATCGGTATCACACGTCAGTTCGGGGCATAATCGCAGCGACGGGCGGGATACGGCCGCGCGAGCATCACCGGTCACGTCGAGTACTGACGCTTTCAGAACGTGAACAC
>JBDNAP010000329.1:0-6357 GCA_039768325.1 Thiogranum sp. | reverse complement strand
GCGGTTTCCAGTTCGAATCGAAGGTTACCGGTGGCACCGTACCGCGTGAATTCTGGCCGGCGGTTGAAAAAGGCTTCAAGAAAAACATGGAAGTCGGTGTACTGGCCGGTTACCCCTGCGTGGACTTCAATGTGACCCTGCTGGACGGTGGCTACCACCCGGTGGACTCCTCTGCCGTAGCCTATGAACTGGCCGCCGGGGCCGCCTACCGCCAGAGTATGCCCAAAGCCACGCCACAGCTCATGGAACCGATCATGAAAGTGGACGTCTTTACCCCGGAAGACAATGTCGGCGACGTCATCGGCGACATCAACCGCCGCCGCGGCATGATCAAATCACAGGAATCCGGGCCCACCGGTGTGCGTGTCAAGGCCGAATGCCCGTTAAGCGAAATGTTCGGCTACATCGGCGACCTGCGCACCATGACGTCTGGCCGTGGCCAGTTCTCGATGGAATTCCTGCACTACATGCCATGCCCGAAGAACGTGGCGGAAGCGGTGATCAAGGAAGCCAGGGAACGCTGACAGCGGCATCTGAACAACCGCCCTGCAGGAACGCCGTCCTCCGGCACGATTGTTTTAACATCGATCGTGACCATGAGGCCGCTTCTGCAGGGCAGGTGGAACCAGCCGCCAATCAAACCACGGTCAGCACACCGTTTTTACATCGCTCGCCGCCTCCCAGGCAACCAGGGCCGCCTTACGCTCCTCGCCCCAATGATATTTACCAAACTCACCGCTTCCCCGCAGCACGCGATGGCAGGGAATGAGGTAAGCCACCGGATTGTGCGCAATGGCATTACCCACCGCACGGGCGGCCCTGGGCTGACCAAGATAGGACGCCAGCTGCTGATAGTTGAGCAGTGTCGCAAAGGGTATCTGTAACAGCGCCCGCCAAACCTGGATCTGAAAATTACTGCCACTCACCCAGAGCGACAGGGGCCTTTCGCCACCGGCCTCCTCACTGTGGAAGATCCTGTCAAGCAGCGCGGCACTCTCCATCGGACTGTGCTCAAGGTGGGCTGAGGGCCAGAGAATCTGCAATTCCCGCGGTTCCTGGTCGAGTGGCCGTTGCGGGTTCAAAAACGAGAGATGACAGATCCCGCGCCGGGTACTGGCGATCAGGGCGGGACCGAAGGGGGTTTCATGCACGCCGTAACGGATCGTCATACCGGCGGCTGCCTGCTTGAATTCACCCGGCGACATTGCCTCCATGGTGACAAAAAGGTCGTGCAGCCGCCCCGGCCCCGACAGACCCGCGGCATGCGATAGCGTCAGCAGATCACCCGTTTCCGCCATACGGCGCTTGGCATACTCCACGGTAAGAAACTGCAGAAAGCGTTTCGGGCTGATGCCCGCCCAGCGGCTGAACAGCTTCTGCACATGAAACTCGCTGAGCTCCAGGTGGGCCGCCAGCGCTGCCAGATCCGGCTGTTGCGCCTGATGCCTGCGCAGATAGGCGATTGCCTCCTCAACACGCAAATAATCGGTACTGCAATCAGGATCCACACCCACCTCCTCGGCATCAAGCGGCTCTGACTGGCAGTGTAGTGCTATTGCCCAGTTACAGACACCCGGTTCTTGCCATGGGAGCGAAAACAGATCTCTCCCCCCTGTTCAGCAGCGAAAGCCAACCACCACAAAGCGTCCACCCACCGCGCCTCGAACCAAAGCATTGGCGAGCCACTGCTTGTTGCGCAACAAGCTGGCATACCGGGATGCCTCGGAGCATCCTTAACTTCCTGATATAGTGGTTCGCCTCTGTTTATACCGATAGAAATTCGTGATGAAGAAGATTTTTATTTCCCTAAAACCTTTGCTTTTGACGGCAGGCGTCCTGGGCGCAGCAGGCTGCGCCCAGGAAAATCCGCAGACATGGATTACCATTGCAGACGCCCGCAACGATGCGGCAAAATTCATCGATACAGGTGAACCCGGCGACTCAGTGGGCGATATACTGGTTTTCGATCAGCCGCTACTGGATGAACATCATAAACACATCGGCAACAACAGCGGCACCTGCATACGTACACGTGTCGGGCACAGCTTTCAATGCCAGTGGACTCTCACCCTCGACGGCGGCAGCATTCAGGTCGCCGGGCGTGAATTCGATCAGGGAGCATCGGCCATCAGCATTGTCGGTGGCACCGGCAGCTACGCCGGCATTAGCGGAGACATGAAGTCCGTCAACAATGGCGACGGCACCTTTACGCAAACCCTGATCTACCGGATCAGATAAGCGCATTTATAAATCCTGCCACCACTGCAGTTTCACCACTACACCCCGGCCCGGCCTGAGCGCCCATCGGAGCACCGCCCTAAGGCGCGATGTACCGCCCTGCCGGGCTGTTAAGCAGGCTTGCCCACTTTACAATCCGCCAGGCGAATAAACACCCCGCCCGCATCCCGGTATTCGCGTTCATGGCAGGTCAGCACCAGGACCTGATAACGCTTCGCCGCCTGGAAGAGAATGGCTTTCATGCGGTCGCGGCGTTCGTCGTCGGAATTCACCAGGGCATCGTCGAGAATCACCGTGACCGGCTGGCCTTGCTCGCTGAGCAGATCGGCATAGGCCAGTCGCACCAGCACCGCCAGCTGTTCGCGGGTGCCGATACTCAGATCGGTAAAAGGTTCGGCAGTGCTGTCGCGCCGAATACCGGTCAACACCATGTCTTCGCTGATCGAAGGCTCGGCGCCGGGTATCAACTGGCGCAGATAGGGTACCAGCCTGGCGATGACCGGCTGGGCCAGCGCTTCCTTGGCACTGCGCAAAGCGGTATCGAGGGTACGGTACAGCAGGTCAACGGCGAGCGCTTGTGCTTCTATATGGCTCAGCTCACGTTCCACCGCTGCGTAGTCGGACTCGACCAGTGCCAGCTCCTCGGCAAGGCCGCGTTGCCCGAGCGCGGTGAGCTCGACGGAAAGATCGTGTACCTCTCCCTCGAGCCGCGCAATGTCGTTTCTGACCTGGCTGAGTACCTGCTCACAACGCTCGACCTCCAGGGCCACCGTATCGGGGCCCTCTGCTTCCAGCGCGCGCATAAGCGCCGCGAGCTGCTGCTCGCTACCTTGCACAGCGCGATCGGCGTCGGCAAGCGCCGCCGCCAGCTTGTCCTCCGACGACGCCTTGCGAGCCCTATCCAGCGCCTCGACCAGGGCTTGCGCATGGGCTTGTGCTGACCTGGCCCCGGCATCCGCTTCGACTAGCGCCTCCCGACGTTCGATAAACAGCCGCTGCCCTTCTACCAGTTCGGCTTCCAGGACGGCGATAGTGTCGGCAAGCTCGCCGAGCTCACGCTCCAGCGCAGCAGCATCGCCGGGTGTTTCCGCACCCTCGCCCAGCTTTGCCAGCAATGCACGGCGCTGACCCTCGATGGACGCCAGTCGCTCCTCCAGCCCGCCCAGGCCATGGGGTGCAAGTCCGCTAAGCCTGGCCTTGTGCTCCCTGGCCTCACTGTCCAGCGCCTGCCGGGTATTGAGTGCGTGTTCCGCCGCGCCAATGTCGACTGCATCCAGTTCTGCCAGCCGATTCTGAAGCGTTTGCGCGTGTTCCTGCCGCTGTGCACGCAAGCGGTCCAGATCTTCACCCCCCGGGTGAATGGTGAAGGTGCCGACCCCATCGACCTCGAGTACCGAGGCCTTGGTCACCAGTATCGAGCCCTCACCTCGCATCGGCTCACCGTCCAGGCGCACCGGCGCAGAGGGCTGCAGTCGGTGATCGACCCGCGTCGCCGCCGCCTGCAGCCTCACCTCGGCGAGAGCCCGATGGTGCTCGACGTGTCGCAGCGCGTCCAGTCCATCGGCCGTGACCCTGATGGCATCGCGCTGCACCTGGCAACGGCGCCGCGCCGCCTCGGCTGCGCGTGCCGCTTCCAGCCTGGCATCCAGATCCTCTTTTTCCGCCGTCAGCCGGGTCAACTTCCCGCTATCCTGGGCCCGACGTAGCTGCGCCTCCTGCACTGCCTTGCTTTCCTTGGCGACTACGATCCTGCCTTTCAGCTCATCGACCGCCTGGCGCGCCGGTTCGACTTCCGTCTCCCGTTTCCCCAGCAGCTCGCGCGCTCTGCGCAAAGTCGCCTGCGCCTGTTGCTGTTCCTGGATCAGCTGCGAACGGGTTTCCCACGCCATGCGGACCGCCTTCCGCTCGGCCTCGGTCAGGTCCAGCGTCTGTCTGCCGCTTTCGACCTGGTTCACCAGCGCCTGTACCCTGCTGTGTTTGTGCTTCGCGTCACGGAGCTTTGCCTGCGCCTTCTCCAGGGCGTGGTCTTCGAGATACGTTCGCAGCACGGCCTGACGTTTCTCGAGCTGGTCGGTCTTGTGCTCGTAGTCCTGCAGTTCGAGCCTGGCCTGTTGCAGTTGCTCGACGAGTCTGGCGTGTTTTTCCTGAAATTGCCGGTAGTCGCCACGCGGTTTGTTGCGCTTATCGAAATACGCACCGCGCAGTTCCCCGATACGCCGGTGCAGTGCCTCGCCGTGTTCACCACCCAGCAGTTCGCTCATTTCAGCATCGAAAACCGTGTGCAGCTGCCGGCGCGACTGGTCACTGAGCGTAACCGCCTCAAAGGCGCGCACCTGATCGACCCACAGCAAGCCCGCCAGGCCCTGGTGCTCGGGCTTGCTCGCACCGCGTGGCGCGTAACCGAAGCCGAGCAGCCCGGCCAGAAAATCCTCGGCCTGCGGCCCCTCCCAGCGCCGCCCGTCACTGGCGGCCAGCGTGGCTTCACCCTCCTTTTTGCGCGAGAACACTTTGTCGAGCCGGTATTCCACCCCGTCGATCTCAAACACCAGACCCACCCGCGGGCTCACGCTCTCGCCGTAGGGCCGATAGGCATCGGCGACAGAACTGGTGTACTTGTCGAACAAGGCCGCACGAATGGCCTGCAGCAGCGTCGACTTGCCCTCCTCATTGTCACCCGCAATCACGTTCAGACCCGGTGCAAGGTCGCGCACTTCGACAGCGCTGCGGAACTGGCGAAAACGACTCACCTCGACGACTTTAAAGCACATGGCGCTCATTGCCGCAGCGCCAGCTGCTCGAGATAGAGCACCTGCAGTGCCCTCGCCGCTTGATCGTGATCAGGATGCGCCGGATCATCCTGGATGCGGCTCAAGGTCTCGATGGCATCGTTCACGAAGCCGGAGGCACCGATGGCGGCGATGTCTTCCGCACTGGGCCGCGCCACCAGGCCCGAATCATCCACCCCGAGGTGGTGGAGACGCGCCCGCCAGCGCTCGAGGACTTCGTCGAGCTGCCCGCGCGCGCCCAGGTCCAGCGCGCCGCTCAGGCGCAGGCGCAACAGGGTACCGGCAACATCGTCCAGCGCCCCGAGGCGCGCATCGAGCACGCCGATACTCGCCGCGTCCGCCACGGCAAACTCGAACTGCTGCCAGTGGAAACGACCGACCCGCAGTTTCTCGACGCGGGGTGATACACCGGGTTCGCTGAGCTCCACCAGCAGGACGTTGCCGGGGTCATTGGATCTGAAGCGGTCGGGCTCGGCAGCACCCGCGTACCAGGTGCGCGGTGCAATCTCCAGCGTGCCGTGCCAGTCGCCCAGCGCCAGGTAGTCGAGCCGGGCCGAGTCCGCCCGCGTGTCCGAGATCGGGTTCATGGCCTCGGACTCCTGCGGCAACCGGTTGCGCACCGCACCGTGCGCCAATCCCACTCTGAAAACGCCGGGAGCGGTATCCACAGCGTCGAAGTAATCGGTGAGATCCCGCAGCTCATGGCGCCGTTGCAGCGGCGCGGGCAGGACGCAAAGGCGGCCGTCGCAGAGTTCGATGGGCCCGGGGGCCGTCGCCAGCACCACGTTGTCGGGCACAATGGCCAGCCGATGCAAACGACTCCAGGCGCTCTGCGCCAGTGCCGCATCATGGTTGCCCGGCAGCAGCACCCAGGGACCGTCGAAGCCGGCCAGCGCATTCATGGTACGGCGCAGGGTTTCGTCCGAGACAGCGTTGTCCTCGAAGACGTCGCCGGCCACCAGCACCGCATCCACACGCCGCTCGCCGGCCAGCGCACCCAGCGCCCTGATGGTCTCAAGGCGCTGGGTGCGCAGCACGGCGCCGGCATCACCCGCAATAGTGGCGAACTGCTTGCCGATCTGCCAGTCAGCTGTGTGCAGCAGGGTCAGGCCCATGGCGCGGGCCAAAAGAGGACCGATTGATTTTTCTGACGAGTTCTTTGCATATTCTTACACTACACCGGCCGGAGTGAGATGTCCGTACTCAATAGCCGACGGGTCGATTTCCAACTGAGTATCAGGGTATTCGCGGCGATCAGCTTGCCGGTATTGCCGGCGCTGATATACTCGCGGCTATTTTACTGTAAAAGGAAAACCAGAGGTTAAAAGGCGAT
>JBDNAP010000328.1:0-4286 GCA_039768325.1 Thiogranum sp. | reverse complement strand
GGCACCGGCCATCGACGGTGCCGCGGCGAATACCTCGGCATAATCCAGCGTATTGAAAAACATGACGATGGCTGCGATACCGAGCAGGAAACCGAAATCGCCGACGCGGTTCACCAGGAATGCCTTCAGGTTGGCGAAGATTGCCGTAGGCCGTTTGTACCAGAAACCGATCAACAGATACGACACCAGGCCCACCGCTTCCCAGCCAAAGAACAGCTGCAGGAAGTTATTGGACATCACCAGCATCAGCATCGAAAAGGTAAACAGCGCGATGTAGCTGAAGAAACGCTGATAACCGGGGTCATCGCTCATGTAACCGATGGTATAGATGTGCACCATCAGGGAAACAAAACTCACCACCAGTATCATCAGGGTGGTCAGCTTGTCGACCAGGAAGCCGATCTGCATATCGATCCCGTCCGTCACCATCCAGGTGTATACGGGGCCGTTGAAAGTCTCCGCGCCGTCAATAACAATGTGATTGAACACCACCAGCGACAGCACGAACGATGTTGCCACGCCGAGTATGGTCACCCAGTGCGCGCCGGCACGTCCTATCAGCTTACCGAACAGGCCGGCTACAATGGCGCCCAGCAAGGGCGCAAGAACGATGGCGAGATAGACATTCTCCACGGCGCTTATCCTTTCAATCCATCCAGGTCATCGACATTGATCGTCTGACGGTTGCGGAACAGCACGACCAGAATAGCCAGCCCGATCGCCGCTTCGGCCGCCGCCACCGTCAGGATAAAGAACACGAACACCTGACCGGAGATATCGCCGAGAAAGTGCGAAAACGCGATGAAGTTCATGTTGACGGCCAGCAACATCAGTTCGATGGCCATCAACAGGATAATTACGTTTTTGCGGTTGATAAAAATCCCGGCCACACTCAGACCGAACAACACCGCACCCAAAATCAGAAAATCAGAAAGCAACATAATATTTCGACGAAGGACCCTGTATCAGTCCTTTGTTTCCGCCTCCATTTTCACCAGCCGTACACGGTCCGTACTGCGCACCTTGACCTGCTCGGCGGGGTCCTGTGTCTTGGCCTCCGGCCGCTTGCGCAGTGTCAGGGCTATGGCCGCGATTATGGCCACGACAAGTATCACGGAGGCAATTTCGAACGCGTAGACATAATCGGTATACAGCACGCTACCCAGTTCGCGGGTATTACTGTAATCCGCATCACGCCGTGCCGGCGCGGGCATGCTCTCGGCATCGAAGTACTTGCTGCGCAGCACCAGGTACATTTCAAGAATCATCAGGGCTGCAACGCTCAATCCGACCGGCAGGTAGCGGATAAAACCCTCCCTGAGTGGTGCGGTGTTGATATCCAGCATCATCACCACGAACAGGAACAGCACCATGACGGCGCCCACGTAGACCAGTACCAGCGTGATGGCCAGGAATTCGGCTTCCAGCAGCAGCCACAGTCCGGCACAGGTGAAAAAGGCCAGCACCAGGTGCAGCGCAGCGTGCACCGGGTTGCGTACGGTAATGACGCGCGTGGCGGCAAACACCAGGATTGCCGCTAACACATAAAAAACGAGCTTTTCAAATGCCATTCTATTCAGAGCCTGTTAACACTACCTGTAAGGTGCATCTGCTGCCCGGTCGGCTGCAATCTGCTCTTCGTACTTGTCACCGATGGCCAGCAGTTTTTCCTTGGTCATGATGTTCTCACCCCGGTTTTCGAAGTGATATTCGTAAATACGCGTTTCCACGATGGAATCCACCGGGCAGGACTCTTCGCAGAATCCACAGTAGATACATTTAAACAGATCGATGTCATAACGCGTGGTACGGCGCGTGCCATCGTCGCGCGGCTCGGCTTCGATGGTTATCGCCAGCGCCGGACAGACAGCCTCGCACAGCTTACAGGCGATGCAGCGTTCTTCACCATTCGGGTAACGGCGCAAGGCGTGCAGACCACGGAAACGGTTCGACTGCGGAGTCTTCTCTTCCGGGTACTGCACGGTGATCTTTCTCGAAAACAGGTTTCTCCCGGTCAGCTGCATGCCCTTGAGCAGTTCCCAGAGCAGCAGACTTTTTACATAGTGCTTTATCGCTTGCATGCTATTGCGCTCAATCGAACCAGGGACCGAGGCCACCCACGACGGCGGCACCTTCCACCACCAGCCAGACAATGGTCAGCGGAATAAACACCTTCCAGCCCAGACGCATGATCTGGTCATAGCGGTAACGCGGGAAGGTGGCGCGAAACCAGAGGAAAAACAACAGGAACAAGGCAGCTTTCGCAATCAGCCACAGCATGCCAGGCACCCATGCAAACATGGGTTCCAGCAGCGGGATGCCTTCAAACGGCGAAAGCCAGCCCCCCATGAACAGCAACGCCGCAAGCGTCGCGATCAGAATCATGTTGGCGTATTCGGCGAGGAAGAACACCGCAAACGCCATACCCGAGTATTCGACGTGGAAACCGGCGACGATCTCCGATTCACCCTCTGCCACGTCAAATGGCGCCCGATTGGTTTCAGCCACACCGGATATGAAATAGATCAGAAACAGGGGCAACAAGGGCAGCCAGTACCAGTGCAACAGACTACCCTGCTGTGCCAACACGATATCGCCCAGGTTGATGCTGCCCGCGGCCATCAGCACACCCACCAGCGCAAAGCCCATGGCGATCTCGTAAGACACGATCTGCGCGGCGCTGCGCATGGTACTGAGGAAGGCATATTTCGAGTTGGACGCCCAACCGGCAATGATGACACCGTAGACACCGACAGACGTCAGCGCCAGGATATACAACAGGCTGGCATCCACATCGGCCAGCACCAGACCGTCATCAAAGGGAATCACCGCCCACGCCGCCAGCGCCGGCCCGATCGCCAGGGTGGGGGCAATGACAAACAGGTAATAATTGGACTTGGCGGGAATGATGACTTCCTTGAACATCAATTTAACCGCGTCCGCGATGGGCTGTAGCCAGCCACGCGGCCCTACCCGGTTGGGGCCGATACGCAGCTGCATATAACCGATGATCTTGCGCTCGGCATACGTCAGGTAGGCGACACAAAGCATCAACGGCACGACGATGATCAGAATCTTGGCCAGAATAATGCCGCCGGTAATAATCCAGTCGATGAGTGAGCTGGTCTCAGTCATGATGCCTTCTTAATCTGTACCGAACCGAAAGGTGCGCCGAGTTCAAGGGTTGTTTCGATGGCCTGCGAGATCAGCGCCGAACCTTCGGCGATACTGTCACTCACAACAACATCCATGTCTGCATCCCGACCACTCTGCAGCACCACCGCTTTGTCACCGTCCGAAAGGCCCAGTCTGGAAGCATCGGCAGGATGCAGACACACACTGGCAACATCGGCATCGGGCGTTTCCTGCAGGGCGGCGGCGCGGCGAACCAGGCCATCAACGGCATACATGGGCAAATAGTTGATGCGCTGCAAGCCCCCGCCGCTTTCCAGGTAACCGACAAAGTCGCCAAAGTGGGTGTTGTTCACCGTGACATCACCGATGCGCCGGCTCAGCGAATCACGAATCTGTTGTGAAGAGGTCTGCTCGAATCCGTCCAGCTCGAGCAGATTAGCCAGCACGCGTAACACCTTCCAGCCGGGCCGGCTGCCGGCCGGCGCGCGCGACACGGCGGCAAAACTCTGCCAGCGGCCTTCGCAGTTCACAAAAGTGCCCGAGGTTTCGGAGCAACAGTTCATCGGCAGCAATACGTCAGCGTACTCGCGCATACGTTCCGTTACGTAGGGTGTCAAGGCGACGACCAGCTCGGCCTGCTGCACCGCGGCCAGTGCCTGGGCGCCATTGGCACAATCAAATTCGGGCTCGATACCGAGCAACAGATAGTTTTTCAGTGGCTGAGCGATCATCTGTGCAGCGTTCAAGCCGGGGTTTTCCCTGGCCTGACCACCGGCAGTGCGATGGGGTAATACGCCGGCCAGGCAGGCTCCGGCACTGTTCGCACCTTCAGACAGAAAAGCCAGTGTCGCACCGCTCAACTCGGCAATCAGTACCGCCAGAGCGCGCAAGGTGGAAAAGGCCGGATGCATGCTGGCACCCAGACCGAGAATAACGGTGGCCTGCCCGGCTTTAGCAAGGGCAGACGCCATGGCCTGCTCGGTGGCATCCGGCAGGGTCTGGTCGATCACCGATTGCAGCGCCTGCGGTGCACGTGCTTTTTTACTCTGCAGCAACGCCGCCGCCACACCGGCCAGCGACTGCACCAGCCGGCTCGGTGCCACTATGGCCTTGTGCGCGGCTTTGAAGGTGTAATCGTAGTCGACGGAATT
>JBDNAP010000327.1:0-6243 GCA_039768325.1 Thiogranum sp. | reverse complement strand
TAATCACCTGTGGATCGTAGAGCACCAGCTCACGATCAAGCAGTGTCGGCACACTCTGGTAGGGATTGAGATCGATCAGATCTTCCGGCAGATTATCCGGGTCGATATTGACGATTTCGACGGTCATGCCCTTCTCTGCGAGCACTATGCGTACGCGGTGGCTTTGCGGACAGCTTGCATCCGAATACAGAGTCATCACCGAACGGCGATTGGCGATTACGGCCATGCGTTGTCTCCAGGCATTAACTTATGGATCCTGGCCGTAGCCAGGCTGTGGCCCCTGTCTCTTGCAGGATTAATGGACGTCCTTCCAGTACTCTTTCTTGAGCAGGTAGGCGACCACGAAGAACAGCAACAGGAACAGCAGCACCTTGATGCCCAGACTCTGACGTTCCAGTTTAACCGGCTCGCCCATGTAGGCCAGAAAATTGACCAGGTCACGCACCGTGCGGTCAAACTCCTCGGCGGATTGCGTGCCGGCTTCAACGAGCTCGAGCCCTTTAAGCACCTGATGCTCGTGCCCCTCATCATCGGTCACCGTTTCGTACACCGCTTTCTGGTTGCCCTGCAGTTGCCACAACACATTCGGCATACCGACATTGCTGAATACTTTGTTGTTGACGCCGAATGGGCGCGAATCGTCCTGATAGAACGTGCGCATGTAGGTGTACAGCCAGTCCACGCCACGCACACGGGCGACCAGGGTCAGGTCGGGGGGGGCAGCGCCGAACCACTTTTTGCCCATCGCACTGGTCATGGCGATGTCCATCTGATCACCTATTTTCTCGCCGGTGAACATCAGGTTTTCCATGACATCTTCTTCGCTGATACCCAGATCACGCGCCAGCCGGTTATAGCGCTGGTACTTGGCGGAGTGACAGCCCATGCAGTAGTTGACGAATGTTTTCGCACCACGCTGCAGGGAATCCTTGTTGGTCGGATCGATGCCGGCACTGTCAAGAGGCACACCGCCGCCAGCGGCCAGGGCAAAGGCGGGGGAAACCAGCAACAGAATCGCTAAAAGTTGTTTTTTCATTGGATCCTTACCCCCTCACCCTGTCCGGAACCGGCTTGGTCTTGTCGATCCTGGTATAGATCGGCATTAACAGGAAGAAGGCGAAATACACAATCGTACCTGCCTGTGCCAGCATCGTCCTGCCCGCTGTCGGCGCCTGGGTACCGAGATAGCCCAGCACAAAAAACGAGACGACAAATGCAGCCAGCATGATTTTGTAAATAGGTCCGCGGTAACGGATGGACTTCACCTTGCTGCGATCCAGCCACGGCAGGAAGAACAGAATCACCACCGCCGCCCCCATGACGATGACGCCCAGAAACTTGGCGCTCAAAGGCCCGATGTCGATAGTCACTGCACGCAGCATGGCGTAATAAGGCGTGAAGTACCAGACCGGCGCAATATGTTCCGGCGTCTTCAGGGGATCGGCCGGTTCGAAGTTCGGCGCCTCCAGGAAATAACCGCCACCTTCCGGTACGAAGAACATCACGAAAGAGAAGAACATCAGGAACACCACCACACCGACGATATCCTTCACGGTGTAGTAGGGGTGGAACGGAATACCGTCTTTGGGAATACCGTTCTCGTCCTTGTTTTTCTTGATCTCGATACCGTCGGGGTTGTTGGAACCGACTTCGTGCAGGGCGAGAATGTGCATCACCACCAGCACCAGCAACACCAGCGGAACCGCGATAACGTGCAGCGCGAAGAAGCGGTTGAGCGTGACATCTGATATGACAAAATCACCACGGATCCACAGCGACAGGTCGTCGCCAATCACTGGAATGGCGCCAAACAGGGAAATAATGACCTGGGCACCCCAATACGACATCTGCCCCCAGGGCAACAGATAACCGAAGAAAGCTTCGGCCATCAGCGCCAGGTAGATCATCATACCGAACAGCCAGAGCAATTCACGCGGTCGCTGGTAGGAACCGTACAGCATGGCACGGAACATGTGCAGATAGACGACAAGGAAGAACGCCGAAGCACCGGTGGAATGCATGTAGCGGATCAGCCAGCCCCACTCCACGTCGCGCATGATGTATTCGACCGAAGCGAAGGCCTCGTCGGCGGACGGCTTGTAGTTCATGGTCAGGAAAATGCCGGTAATGATCTGAATCACCAGCACCAGCAGGGCCAGAGAACCGAAGAAATACCAGAAGTTGAAATTTTTAGGTGCATAGTACTTGGACAGATGCTCTTCCCACATTTTGGTCAGGGGGAAGCGCGCATCGATCCAGTCACGCAGGTTGACTAACATTCCCATCAGGCGGCTCCTCTGTCATCACCAATGAGAATCAGCGATTCGCTGACGTACTTGTGGGGCGGCACTTCCAGGTTATACGGTGCCGGCACCGCCTGAAAGACACGGCCCGCCAGGTCAAACCTGGAACCGTGGCAGACACAGAAGAACCCGCCCTTCCACTCCGCGTCATACGGTTGCGGCGTGGCTTCCGGGGCAAAACTCGGCGAACAGCCCAGGTGGGTACAGATGCCGACGGCAACCAGTATTTCCGGTTTGATCGAGCGGGTCACATTCTGCGCGTATTCGGGCTGTTGCGGATCGATCGACTCCGGATCGCGCAATTTGCTGTCGAGGCCCGGCAACGCCGCCAGCATTTCCTCGGTACGCTTCACTACCCAGACCGGTTTGCCGCGCCACTGCACACGGATCATCTGGCCGTCTTCCAGTTTGCTGATATCCGCTTCCACCGGAGCCCCGGCCGCCTTGGCGCGCTCGCTGGGCATCCAGGATGCCAGGAAGGGAACTGCGGTATACACCGCACCTACGCCGCCGACAACAGTCGTTGCGGCTATCAGAAACCGGCGCTTACTGGTATCTACACCGTCGCCACTCATTCAATGGTCTCCACACAAAAAATCACCGGCTGATGTTTAGGTAGCGGAACCGCTCGCGCCGATGAGCATTAGAATATTCAGATATTCAAACCCATGTTCGAATAGCGGCCATAGCATGTCGGAACTGCCCGATGAGGTCAAGTGAAACACCGGTAAAAATGGAAAATTGACGGAAAAAATCAAACCGGATTATCGATATCGATAAAAATATGTTCAATCGCGAACTTTTCGCTCAGATGAGCGCCGAGCGCCTGCACACCGTAGCGCTCCGTGGCATGATGCCCGGCGGCGAAATAGTCAATTCCGTATTCACGGGCGATATGCACGCTTGGCTCGGAAATTTCGCCGCTGATAAAAGCATCCAGGCCACGCCGGGCTGCCGCTTCCAGGTAGTTTTGCGCCGCCCCGGTACACCAGCCGATGCGCTGCAGTGGCCCGGCATTACCCGCGATGCACTGGGGCTTACGTGCCAATGCGCGCTGAATCAACTCGCTTAAGCCCGCGCTGGAGAGCGGTTCCTGCAGGCTTCCGTAACAGGCCAGCTCGGGGCCCCGCCCGTCACCGAAACGCCCCTCTTCCAGCAGCCCCAGACGTTGTGCCAGTTGCGCGTTATTACCCAGTTGCGGGTGGGCATCCAGCGGCAAATGGTAGGCCAGCAGGCTGATATCGTTGGCCAGCAGTGCGCTTATACGGCGTTGTTTCATGCCGGTGAGACAGGGGTCTTCCCCCTTCCAGAAAAAACCATGATGAACCAGGAGCAGGTCGGCACGCTGCTCCAGCGCCGCTTCGATCAGCGCCTGACTGGCGGTGACACCGCTGACAATTTTGTTAACCTCCCCGCGCCCCTGTACCTGCAAACCGTTGGGACAATAATCCTGAAAGCCGGCTGCATCCAGCAATCGATCACAGAAATCTACGAGTTCGATCACGCCAACCAATTCCGCTTTTCTCCTTTAAGTCCTGCGTCCATTTACCGCGCCTGGCAGCGGACCCCGCGCTACGACAGCCCCCTTGCCAGGCCGGTCAATCTTCGTGCGCCCTGGTATCAGTTATCGCGGTCAGGAGACGGCACCTACCTGTGTATAATTGGGCATCATGACTATACGTGATACCGTTTCCTTTTTCCTGCAGGCTGCCACAGTCGGCATTGTAGCGGCATTTCTCATGCTGCTGTTCAAACCCGAATGGTTCGAACCCGGCCGATCGACCATTGAAGTCCGGCAGGCACCCACCCGCAGCACGCCGGTGGTCAGTGAAGCCCCGGCATTGGGGCGTGTTTCCTATGCCGATGCCGTCGAACCGGCGGCCAAAGCTGTCGTCAACGTGTATACCACCAAGGTGATCACACGCAAAAGTCACCCCCTGCTGGATGACCCTTTGTTCCGCCATTTTTTCGGCGACCAACTGAGCACCCCGCGCAAACAGACCCAGACCAGCCTGGGTTCCGGTGTCATTGTCTCCCCGCAGGGTTACGTACTGACCAACAACCACGTTATTACCGGTGCAGATATCATCAAGATATTACTTCAGGACGGGCGCAGTTCCCGCGCTTCGGTGGTCGGCGTGGACAAGGATACCGACCTCGCGGTACTGCGTATCGAGCTGGATGATCTGCCTTCCATTTCGATTGGATCGACGTCCAATCTCAGAGTGGGTGATGTGGCACTGGCGATCGGCAATCCGTACGGGGTCGGACAGACGGTTACTATGGGCATTATCAGTGCAACCGGGCGCAACCAGCTGGGTATCAATCGTTACGAGGATTTCATTCAGACCGACGCCGCCATCAATCCCGGCAACTCGGGTGGCGCGCTGGTCAACGCCTATGGTGAACTGATCGGCATCAACACCGCCATCTACAGCCGCTCCGGCGGTTCACAGGGTATCGGTTTCGCCATCCCGGCCAACGTCGTCTCCAATGTCATGAAACAGATTATCGAGCAGGGTCACGTTCAGCGTGGCTGGCTCGGCATCGAGGCCCAGGACCTGACCCCGGAACTTGCCGAGAGTTTCGGTCTCGGTGGCACCAGCGGCATGCTGGTCGCTGGTGTCTTGCGCGAAGGCCCCGCGGACCAGGCCGGCATTCTGCCCGGCGATGTACTGGTGCGCGTCGAGGGCAAGGCTGTCAGGAATGCCCGCTCCGCCATGAGCCAGATTGCTCAAGCGGGCCCTGGAACGAAATTGAAACTCGAGGGTATCAGAGACGGTAAAGCTTTTCGTACTATCGCCGTCACCGGCCACAGACCGGAGCGCTAACTGGGATCCGCGTCTTTCTTTTTACGGGCAATGTAATCTTCGAGCTGCTTACCGGTCACCGGCCCCACCTGACGTGCAACCGGTGATCCATCCGGGGCGACGATAAAGGTCGTGGGCAAGCCTGGCACAGCGCCCAGCGGCGTCACCGCCAGCGGTTCCGAGCGCAACACCGGGTAGCTGATCAGAAAGGAATCGACAAATGCCGACAGTTGCTCCTCGCCGATATCTTCAAAATTGATACCGATTACCACCGCATCGTCGTCTTTGTGCCGGTCATGGAACTCGACCAGGTCAGGGATTTCCTCCTGACACGGCGGACACCAGGTGGCCCAGTAGTTCACTATCACCCACTTGCCCCGGTAATCCGCCAGTGAATGCTTTTTGCCGTTCACATCGGGAAGACTGTAATCAACCGGTTCGGCAACGCCGGTAACTGAAAATAAAACCATAAAAACAACAGCTAAGAATCGCATTCAGATATCCTTCATAACCTGGTGAATGGTACTTTAGGGTTCTAATGACTACACTGAAGCTCAAGACTCAGCAGCTATCATGCATCGGCAGGCCACCACTATGACCACTATCCACCAGGAAGATTTCATTGAGTCCATCCGCAACGCCTTGCAGTATATCTCTTATTACCACCCGATGGACTTTGTACACGCCATGCACCAGGCTTACCTGAGGGAACAATCCCCCGCCGCGCGTGACGCAATTGCCCAAATCCTGATCAATTCCCGCCTGTGCGCCGAGGGACATCGACCGATCTGCCAGGATACCGGCATTGTGACAGTATTTCTGGAAATCGGCATGGATGTCCGCTGGGACAGCCAACAGAGTGTCGAGGAGATGGTCAACGAAGCCGTAAGCCGTGCCTATCGGGACCCGGATAATCCATTGCGCGCCTCCATCGTGGCGGACCCGGCCGGCGAGCGCAACAATACCAGGGACAACACGCCGGCCGTCATTCACATGACTATGGTTGCCGGTGACCGGGTTTCAGTCACGGTGGCCGCCAAGGGCGCCGGATCGGCAGCGAGCGAGAAGAATTCGCTCGAACCTTCGCCGCGGCGCTTTATCGAGGTGATCGGTTGAATCGAACACGGTGG
>JBDNAP010000326.1:0-5657 GCA_039768325.1 Thiogranum sp. | reverse complement strand
GGCATGCAGAGCAACCTGGCGACACCGACAAGCACCTACAATCCCAACGAGACCGCCACCGTGAGCTCGATGAGTACGGCAGGCAAGGTCTACCTTGCCAGCTACCATATTGGCAATAAGTACAACCGTGAAGGCATCAACTGCGTTTACTGTCACAGCATGGAGACCGTGCGCATGATGAAGGAAAATTACGGTGATGGAGGACAGTACACGCTTGCAAACCCGATCAAAATGGGTGCCAATGGCCAGATCGTCCGCGAACAAGGCGAGACGTTGATGTACAGTGCGGATGCCAGCAGCTTTGACATGAATTCATTCTTCGCGCTGATCGGTGCCGAAATCTACGGCAATCCCGACAATCATTTCAACTATGCCAATACGCCGAAGGACATGCTTGATTTCGACACCGACAAGACTGCAGACGGCCGACACACGATTAAAAGTATCGCCACCGGCTGTGATGAGTCCGATCCGTCGAAGTGTTACTACACGGGTGGACCGTTTTACGGTCCGTTCGGCGTTACCGGACTGAGCAATAGTCGTGATGATGATATCGCTGATCGTGCGGCACTGGTGAATCCGCATTTCATCGAAGCCGTTGAAGCCGCTGAGGGTGACAAGTTTACATCCGAGCATCATTTTGCTGCCTATGGCAAGTCACTATGTCTGTCCTGCCATCAGCGTTCATCGCTGGCGATTAATCCTGAATTCAACGGTGTGCCGGGTATACAGGATGATGACCAGTTCCTCGAGCTGTGCAGCACCTGGACCGCGATGAGCGATGGTGTCGGCGACAACTTCAGCGATACTGCGACTTCACCGAAGTGCCAGCGCTGCCACATGGAGCCGCTGAAAGACAAGACGGTTCTGCACAAGTGGGATAGCCCCGATGAGCTATTTACGGCTGAAGATGGCGTGACCGAGCACTTCGATCCGGACAGCGGTATCGGCCCGGTTGCGGAAGGCTATTTGAACAATCATGCCTTCATGGGCGCCAACACCAAAGATTTTGGCCTGGTGAAGATCAAGAGCGGATTTGAAGCCAGCATGTCAGCCAGGATGAAACGCCGTGGTCAAGACGATGGCGATGATGAGGCCGAAAAGGCCGGTAGAGGCAAGAGCAGCAACAAGATCGTGGTCAGGACTTCGCTGCAGAACAAGACCGCGCACATGTTCCCGGGCGCACATCCGATGCGCCGTGTTCTGAGCCGTGTAGTTGCAACAGACGCCAATGGCAACAAGCTTCCGTTTACGTCGGCGACCGGTCGGTCGAAATTCAGAACTGTCAGGAACCAGCTCGCTGTGCTGGACGGCGACACGATCATGCCCGGTCACAAAACCGTCAAGGTCAAATACGACGATGACCGCAATATAGTGATACAGGGCCAGACCCCGAATCTGGATGACGACGGTGAAGCGGTCGTGAGTCAGATGATGGACAATACCGTGATTGCCTGGGTTTCACCGGATGGTACCGTAACGAACAGCGAACCGGTGCAGAATGCGGACGGCAGCTGGTCGGTGAAGGGCACCACGACGGTGAAGAAGATCATTGATACCGATGCGACCGAGCATTTCACCCGCATCTATGGTCGCGAGACCGGTAAACGCAAGGATGGCACCCACGTGGTTCGTCCCGGTTTCGATTCCAACATCGCTGCGGATAACCGCCTCGAACCTAACGAGAAGGAAGTGTACCGTATCAGCTACGACAGCTCGGCTGTGACAGCCTGGCCGGTGACGGTGACCTACAAAGTCTACTACCTGAAAAAAGGCGGGAACGGCAAGTTCCCGACAGGCGACGATGGCTTCCTGGCGGAAGGTACGCCGAGCAAGGCAGCGATCTACGAGGTCTACAGCGAGGACGTTGTTATCAACTAACTAAACCTTTCTTGTTGCTTGATGTGTTGATGCACGACCGGCCCTTCATCTTGCGATGAGGGGCTTTTTTTCGATCGGTCACCTGAGGCTCGACGCCCCGAGTTGGGCGGTCCGTTGCATCGTGTCTGCCGGTGTACAAGCCATGGGATGCACCAAGGGACTGTAATCGCCCGGCCTTAATGTCATAACACGATGCTTTCTATGTCCTACCCGACACATAGGTTACATAAAGTGTAATCGTATGGATGAACTTTCCGATTTCAAAGAATATTGACGTAATGATCGGCAGTTAGCGAGTCAGCACAGAAAAACCAACAGCAACAAGTATCAATTGGATGAAGGCCAAAATCCAGAAATAGAGCGCGAAAAGCAAAATTTTGGTCTGTCTTTGCTTGTCTGAACCGGATCCTTTGACCCAGAGTATTCCTCCGGCAGTGGAAATTGAGAGAATTGCAATACCAATCATTACGGCAGTCATTCAAATGAGCCCTCGATTATCGATCCCTTGTTGATCCATAGGACAGTATACTTGCTTCAGCAAACACTACTGGGGGTACTGTCAAGTTCACGCCAAATCGGTCAGACTGCAGGCGTGGAAGATGCCAAGCAGTTATACCATGGATACCGATTTCATCCGACAATCATTAATCACGCCGTCTGGCTCTATCATCGCTTTTGTCTGAGTTTGCGGGATGTGGAAGACCTTCTGGCCGAACGTGGCATTACCGTCTCGTACGAATCCATTCGGCACTGGTGCAACCGATTGGGGCTGGAATATGCCAGGAAACTGAAAAAAAAAAGACTAGGCCGATTAAGTGACACCTGGTATCTCGACGAGGTATTCATCAAGATCCGCGGCGAAACGGTTTTTCCGTAAGCTATTGAAGGGCCAGCAAGAGGTACCATGGCGAATGATTACGGACAAACTGAAGAGTTATTCAGCTGCCCATCGGGAGGTAATGCCTTCGGTCGCACACAGCACTGAGTAGTACGAAAACAACCGAGCTGAGGTGTCACATGAACCGACTCGTCAACGCCAACGACAGATGCGTCGGTTCAAATCAGCTGGACAGGCTCAACGCTTCCTTACAGTTTATGGCGTGGTAGGAAATCTGTTCAGACTGGGTCGGCACTTGACGCGGGCGATTCACTATCGCGAGTTTCGCTCGAGAGCATTCTGTGAATGGCAGGCGGTGACCTGCGCCCAAATCATGGCCTGATGGTAAAGGGATGAAACCGCCGATCGGTTATGAGGTTTGGGTATCGTTAAGTTGACAATAGCCATAATTCGATTGTGAGTTGCAAAGTAACAAACAACAATCGCCACATAGTTGGTAAATACAAAACATAACTCTCGTCACTGCGATCAATAACAACTTGGCTCCGATCAATATTGTGAAAACTTATCAGACAGTTGTAATTCATTTTTCTATATTTCTCCGATATTGGAACGCTTCCTGCACTAATACCTATGGGGTCTCTCCTCACCCCGACATGCGAATGAGGACCAACAATAAACAGTATGGAGGCAACTATGGATCGTCGTAATTTTATACAACTTGGA
The DNA here is from genome assembly GCA_039768325.1 of Thiogranum sp. Classification (GTDB taxonomy): domain Bacteria; phylum Pseudomonadota; class Gammaproteobacteria; order DSM-19610; family DSM-19610; genus Thiogranum. The sequence continues at coordinate 2,212 of JBDNAP010000326.1, read as the reverse complement.
TTTGCCGGTATTGGCAGTACGATTGTTGCACCCAGGTTAGTGATCGCGTCGTCCAGTGAACAGTCGATGGCGGGGGGTGTTTACTACACCGCCGATGCACCTGGCCGCTGGAGCAAGAAAGTGTCGACGCATTTTCCGAATGTCGAAGTCGGAAAAGGACATGACGGAGCAAAAATTCGGGTTGAAACACGACACGCCATCGACGGGTATGACCACTACATCGTCAAACACATTGCGCTGGACAAGGACTTCAATTTCATTACGGAGCATATGTTCGACCCATTGAAAGACAAGGCAGCCATTTCGGAATTATCTTTGGGAAAATACAGCGGACCTGTTCATGTTCTCAGCGTCTGCAACAAACACGATACCTGGATTAATGCAACGGAGGTCTAGTACTCCTGCCCCTACCAAAAACCTAATCCGGTGCCAGTGTTCAGAAACTGGCCAACGCAATGTGGAGATTAGAAAAGAAGATAAGTCGGCGGGCAGGGCATGACGCTGATCAAAAGAGACGAATAAATGGCTTTGTGTGCTGGATGTAAGACCATCAAAACAATCAGCTGCCTGCCATGGCGCACGGAATTAGGGGCGTTGCGACCGTGTATCAGGCGGCGCGGCGGTACTCATGATGCAGACCGCCGACGTGCGGGAAGGCGATGACCGCGCCCTCGGCCATACGCCGTGCCCCACAGCTGGGACAATAACCGCGGCGTTTGCAACTGAAAGCCACCAGGGTTTCGGCGTGACAGCTATCGCAGCGTACCCGCAGGAAACCGTGCTCCAGACGGCCAACTCTGGCATCTCTTGATTCAGTTCAAGCAGCGACAGTAAGCTGTTTGCTTGACGAAAAGCCTATAGGTGCTGCTCCACCGGGAACAAGCCGAAAATACCATTCTGAACGCGGCGCCAGAAACTTTGCAACGGCTGGCTCGTCAGTGTGCCATCGGCGGATTCCCATGCCATATTGCCGCCATCATCAAGACCCAACCGCCAGGCGTTGTCGGGTGCCATAGAGCGCTCCATGACGGTAGCCACCTGCTCGCCAAACTCGGGGCTGTGCACGAGTATACCCATCTCGGTATTGAGCTCACGAGAGCGGGGGCTGAAATTGAATGAGCCGATGAACACATGCTCGCGATCAAGCACGACCGCCTTGGCGTGAAGACTGACAAAGCCGGACTCAACCGGCGGAGTATCAAGTTCCTGCTGCATGGCGGCATGGTATTTCATTTCATACACGTCGACGCCGGCCTCGATCATCGGCACACGGGTGCGCGAGTAGGCCTTGTGCACGATGGGCTGATTGGTGGAACCCAGTGAATTGGTCATGATCGCCATGTCCACTCCTCGCTCTTCCAGCGCTTGCGCCTCGGCGAAGAATGGCTCACCGGGAACCAGGTAGGGGTTGAGCGCCAGGACCTCACGCTGCGCCTGTCGAAAAAAGCGCTGCAGGCCGATGAGAGCGTCCTGGCTGGGCTCACGCTCGCCGGGCTTATCATAAATGACCTCCGCGCTTCCTGGTACCATAGTGTTCACCCCCTGTTCGATCCGCTGCGTCCGGTCCTGGGGGGCAATAGCGACAGAATCACTTAGCGGGGAAGCTTTCAGCATGCGCTGCAAGTCAGCCTTGAGGGCCGGCACCTCGTAGGCGGTGGCTCGGCGATGAAAGTTAACTCCGGCCACAGCTTGCGGGCTGTTCCAATAGCGATCGAACATGCCGGAGGTGGGCGCTACAACCGGACCCACGGCGAGTAAATCCAGGTCGAAGAAGTTATAGCGCTCCATAAGTCCGAAATAGGCATCAGCGATGTTGCGCCCGCCGGAAATCACCGCGCGGTTATCTGCGATCAGCACCTTGTTATGCAGGCGATGATTGAGTTCCCGCAAGTTGGCCAGGAAGCTGACGTTGCGGCCCATACGTCGCTGATTGCCGGGATTCCACAGCCTGATCTCCACATTGAGATGCTGATCCAGCGCCGCGATTGCACGGTCCCGACCCCGGGTCGGGAAGTCATCCACCAGCAGGCGCACGCGCACACCCCGGTCGGCCGCTTTCAACATGCGGCTGATCAAGAGTCGGCCGCTGAAGTCCCTGGACCAGATAAAGGTCTGCAGGTCGAGCGAAACCTTCGCCGAATCGATCAGAGCGAGACGCCACTGCAGGTCCTCATCGTTGCGATCGAGTAGCAGGAAGCAGAATTCCTCTGTT
>JBDNAP010000325.1:0-10098 GCA_039768325.1 Thiogranum sp. | reverse complement strand
GCCCGCAAATGCCCGAAGCCTTGCGTATGCGCGTTAATTCCGGCGCTTTTCTACCGGATGATGACCCCACGGCACCGCGCGCACTGGCGGTGCTCGGTAGTAAACTGCGGCAGGAACTGTTCGCTTACCGCAACCCGCTAGGCCAGCGCATCACTATCGCCGGCAACCGCTACCGTATCATCGGGGTGATGGAACCCAAGGGGCAGGTGCTGGGCTTCGACCTGGACGATACCGTGTATATACCGGCGGCGCGCGCGCTGGAATTGTTCAACCGGGATACCCTGTTCGAAATTGATGTGATGTACCGCAGTAACGCCCGCGTCGACGCGGTTGTAGACGGTATCAGGCGAACACTCATGGCGCGGCATGGCCGCGAGGACTTCACCATCACCACACAGGAGCAGATGCTCGACGTGCTGGGTTCAATTCTAAACGTGCTGACCTTTGCGGTGGCTGCCATCGGCGGGATCTCGCTGCTGGTAGGCGCCATTGGTATTGTCACCATCATGACCATTGCGGTGAACGAACGCACCAGCGAGATCGGATTGATGCGGGCGCTGGGCGCCAGGCAAGCGCAGATACTGGGCCTGTTTCTCGGTGAGGCGGTGGTGCTGGCCGCCATCGGTGGCCTGGCGGGCCTGGCCGTGGGACTTGGCGTAGCCGGCCTGTTGCGACTGATATTGCCCGAGCTGCCGGTGCACATACCGTGGATTTATGTGGTTCTGGCCGAGGTCCTGGCAGTCGTCCTGGGTATTCTGTCCGGGATTCTGCCGGCCCGACGTGCCGCCCGGCTGGATCCGGTGGAGGCTCTGCGCGATGAGTGACGGCGTCCCTTTTCGGCCTGTTTCCGGTATTATTCGCGCATATCGAAACCTAAAGGAGTCCTAGATGCAGGCAGACGAGCTGAAGAAGCTGATAGAGACGGAGGTTCCCGGCGCCGAGGTCACAGTTCAGGGGGACGGAGATCACTTTGAGGCCACCGTGGTCAGCGCGGGTTTCGAAGGTAAATCGATGGTGCAGCAGCACCAGATAGTCTATGGTGCGCTGGGTGATCTCATGCAGGGTGAGGTGCATGCACTGGCGCTGCGTACCCTCACCCCAGAACAGTGGAAAAAACAGATCCGCTAGACCGTGTTAACAGACCCCAGGCACATTGCATGTCCGAACAGTTGACGATTGCGCTTTCCAAGGGGCGCATTTTCAAAGAGACCTTACCGCTGCTGGCGCACGCCGGCATCGAACCGGTCGATGACCCTGAAACCAGCCGCAAGCTGATTCTCGATACCAATCAGCAGGACGTGAAGCTGGTCATTATCCGTGCCTCCGATGTGCCGACCTATGTCCAGTACGGTGCGGCTGATCTGGGTGTGGCGGGTAAGGATGTGTTGATGGAACACGGTGGTGCCGGCCTGTACGAACCTCTTGACCTGCGCATCGCCTGTTGCAGACTCATGGTGGCTGGTCACGAGCCCTGGTCAGAGCAGGCGCAACGGCTGCGTATTGCCACCAAGTATGTCAATAGTACACAGAAGTACTTTGCCGGGCAGGGCTTGCAGGTTGAAATTATCAAGCTTTACGGCTCGATGGAGTTGGCACCCCTGGTCGGTTTGGCCGATCTGATTGTCGACGTGGTAGACACTGGCAATACGCTGAAGGCCAATGGTCTCAAGCCACTGGAAAAGATTAAGGATATCAGTTCGCGGCTGGTGGTGAACAAGGCCTCGATGAAGCGCAAACATGCCCGTGTGCAGTCCTTCATTGATCGGATTGCCGAAGCGGTACGCAAGCAGGAAGAGGCAGCATGAGTAACATGGATATCAAACGCCTTAACAGTTCGGATACGGATTTCTATATGCAACTGGACAGTCTGCTGGCCTGGGAACAAGTCGCCGACGGCCGGCTGGAACAGACCGTTGGCGACATTATTGCCGCTGTACGCAGCCGCGGCGACGATGCCTTGCTGGAGTTCACCAACCGTTTTGACCGCCTGCAGGCCGGCAGTGTTGAAGAATTGGAAATCAGCAAATTCAAACTGCTGGAGGCACTCGATACCATCCCCACCGAACAACGCGATGCGCTGGAGCGTGCTGCCAGCCGGGTGCAGGCCTATGCCGAGCATCAAAAGCTGGAGTCCTGGTCATACAAGGAAGCCGACGGCACTTTGCTGGGACAGCAGGTAACGGCGCTGGAACGGGCCGGGCTGTATGTGCCGGGTGGTAAAGCGGCTTATCCGTCGTCAGTGATCATGAACGCCATCCCGGCCAAGGTGGCGGGCGTGAGCGAGCTGATCATGGTCGTTCCCACACCGGAAGGTGTGGTGAGTGACCTGGTTCTGGCCGCTGCCGAGATTGCCGGTATTGACCGGGTTTTCGCCATAGGCGGTGCGCAGGCGGTTGCAGCGCTGGCGTACGGTACGCAAACCATCCCCCGGGTCGACAAGATCGTCGGGCCGGGCAATATCTATGTCGCAACTGCGAAGGCTATGGTGTTCGGCCAGGTCGGCATCGACATGATTGCCGGTCCGTCGGAAATTCTGGTGGTGTGTGACGGCCAGACCGATCCCGACTGGATTGCCATGGACTTGTTCTCGCAGGCCGAGCATGACGAAGACGCCCAGGCCATTCTGGTCAGTCCGGACGCGGAATTTCTGGACTGGGTCGCTAACAGTATCAGCAAGCTGCTGCCGAAGATGGAGCGCGAAGAGATCATCAGGACGTCGATGGTGAATCGCGCTGCCCTGATACAGGTTAAGGATCTCGACGAAGCCGTGGAAGTCGCCAACTATGTCGCCCCCGAACACCTCGAACTCTCGGTCGATGATCCGCAGACCCTGGCCGAATCGATCCACCACGCCGGCGCCATCTTCATGGGTCGCTACACGGCCGAGGCCCTGGGTGATTATTGTGCCGGCCCCAATCACGTGCTGCCGACATCGCGCACGGCGCGTTTTTCCTCACCGCTGGGCGTGTACGACTTTCAGAAGCGTTCCAGCCTGATTCATTGCTCTGCCAAGGCGGCCGCTGATCTCGGCAAGACGGCATCGACGCTGGCACGTGGCGAAGGTCTGACGGCCCACGCGCAATCGGCCGAGTACCGGATCCCCGATAAATGACAGCCGCTCTGAAGTCGCCACAACGCTGGATACGCCCTGAGATCCAGGCGTTGAGCGCTTACCATGTGCCGGATCCGGGTAAGCTCGTTAAACTGGACGCCATGGAGAATCCCTACCGCTGGCCGGCTGAACTGGTTGAACAATGGCTGGACCGGTTGCGCCCGCTCGAACTGAACCGCTATCCTGATCCAGGCGCCCGCGATCTGAGCGAAAAGCTCAAACAAATCATGCAGGTGCCTGAAGGCATGCAAGTGCTGCTGGGCAATGGTTCGGATGAACTGATCCAGATGCTGGCGCTCGCGCTGGCCGGTCCGGAGCGGGTCATCCTGTCAACCGATCCTACCTTTGTCATGTATCGCCTGATCGCAGAAGTCGCCGGCCTGCGTTACCGGGCGGTGCCGCTGAGCGCGGATTTTTCGCTGGATCCCGAGGTCACGCTGTCCGCCATCGAACAAACGCAGCCCGTCATCGTGTTCCTGGCCTACCCGAACAATCCAACCGGCAACCTGTTCGATACAGCCGTTGTGGAGGAGGTGATACGCGCGGCGCCGGGCCTGGTGGTTGTTGATGAAGCCTACGCACCGTTCACGGATGCCAGTTTCATGTCACGCCTGGGCGAGTTCCCCAACCTGCTGGTATTGCGTACTGTATCTAAAATGGGCCTCGCCGGTCTGCGCCTTGGGTTGCTTGCCGGACCTGCCGAATGGCTGGGTGAAATCGACAAAACCCGCTTGCCGTACAACATCAATGTGCTCACACAGGCCAGTGCGATGTTCGCTTTCCAGCACAAGACCATGCTCGATGAGCAGGCTCAGCAGATTCGCAGTGACCGTGCAAAACTCGCCCAGAGCCTGCGCGAACTGGATGGCGTCAGGCCCTATCCGAGTGAGGCCAATTTTATTCTGTTTGAAACGCCGCAGGGTGAAGCGGACAGGGTTTTTGCAGCCTTGAAAGAGCAGGGGGTGCTGGTCAAGAACCTCAGCGCTGCCGCTGGTCGCCTGCGCGACTGTCTGCGCGTGACCGTTGGCAAGCCGGCAGAAAACCAGGCCTTTATTGACGCGTTGCAAAACACCCTGAAGTCATGAGACCAGCGATTGTCTCGGCCTTCGTTTCAGCGTGACTGGCGTGCCGGTCTGTTTGCGCTGTATCGTGAGAGGGCGGGTGCAGGGCGTGTTTTTTCGTGCTTCGACCCGGCGGCAGGCGCAGCAGCTGGGTATACGCGGCTATGCGAAAAACCTGGAAGACGGATCGGTCGAGGTGCTGGCCTGCGGGGAGTCAGACGCCGTGCAACAGCTCAGTGCCTGGTTGTGGGTCGGGCCATCCGCCGCAAACGTCACCGCCGTCGAGTGTGAGACTGTCGATACCCTGGTGCCGGATTCTTTCAGGACCGGATAGTCGTGCTCAGCTGGGCTGATGGCTTTAACCCGGAAGGCTTACCACAAAGGTTACTATCAATGAATGCTGAAGTTAGCCGACACCAGCCGGCAGGACCGTCGGTCGAATGGACGCGGCCGTCGAGCGTACAGGCATGTATTCACAGCGAGTCCTGCGCGCTGGTGTCGGCTAACTTATGCACACCTTAGGGGACCTCTGAGTCATCACTTTTTGACCTTTGTGGTGCGAATTCACGGCAAATTGTCCATGACTCCCGCTTTCCCAATGCCTGTGCGGCCGGCCTTTCCGGGCGCCAGTATTGTGTTGCTGGCCGCATTGCTGTCGTCCGCTTGCGGAAAATCCAGTGTGTAGTGCAGGCCGCGGCTTTCCTTACGCATATGTGCAGAGCGGATAATCAATTCCGCAACCTGCACCAGGTTGCGCAGTTCCAGCAGGTCGTTGGTGACACGGAAATTACCGTAATAGTCCTGGATTTCCTTTTGTAGCAGCTCCACGCGGTGGAGCGCGCGTTCCAGGCGTTTGTTGGTGCGTACGATGCCGACATAGTCCCACATGAAGCGTCGCAATTCGTCCCAGTTGTGGCTGACCACGACTTCTTCGTCGGAATCCGTGACCTGGGATTCGTCCCATTCCGGCAATTCCGGGGGCATGCCGATTGTAGCCAGACGTGCGGCAATATCGGTGGCGGCGGAGGTGGCGAATACCAGGCATTCCAGCAGTGAATTACTGGCCATGCGATTGGCACCGTGCAGCCCGGTGCAGGCGGATTCGCCGACCACATAAAGGGTATCGATATCACTGCGGCCCCTGAGATCGGTGGGTACACCTCCACAGGTATAGTGGGCGGCCGGTACTACCGGGATGGCCTGTGCGGCCATGTTGAAGCCGAGTTCGAGGCAGCGCCGGTAGATGGTTGGAAAGTGCTTTTCGATAAAGTCGGCCGGCTTGTGCGAGATATCCAGCAGCACGTGGTCGTAACCATGGCGTTTCATTTCGTGGTCGATGGCGCGTGCCACGATATCACGTGGTGCAAGTTCGGCGCGCGGGTCGAAGCGCTGCATGAACGGTTTGCCATTGGGTAACAGCAGTTTTCCGCCTTCACCGCGCACTGCTTCCGAAATCAGGAACGATTTGGCCTGCGGGTGATACAGGCAGGTGGGATGGAACTGGTTGAATTCCATGTTGGTTACCCGGCAGCCCGCGCGCCATGCCATGGCTATGCCGTCACCGGTGGATGTATCGGGGTTGCTGGTATACAGGTACACTTTACTGGCGCCGCCTGTGGCAAGGGCGGTGAACCTGGCGCGAAACACCTCAACCCGTCCGCTGCCGCGGTCCAGCACGTAAGCACCCCGACAGCGCTTGTCCTTGTGGCCGGTGTGCCCGGCGGTGATAAGGTCGACGGCAATGTGCTGTTCAAACAGATCGATATTGTCGCGCGCGCGTACCGCGTCGACCAGGCTGGTCTCGAGTGCCTTGCCGGTACTGTCGGCGGCGTGTATCACGCGCCGGTACTGATGACCGCCCTCGCGGGTAAGGTGGAATTCGGTTTGGTGTTTTTCCCCGTCGCGGCGTGTAAAGGGTACACCCAGGTCAATCAGCCATTGAACGGCCTCGGGGCCATGCTCCACGGCGAAGCGTACCACGCGCGGATCGCACAGGCCGACACCGGTGTTCGTGGTATCGGCGATATGGGATTCAATCGAGTCCTTGTGGTCCAGTACCGCCGAGATACCGCCCTGGGCATAGTAGGTGTTGCCTTCCTTTAGCGGGCCTTTCGAAAGTACCGCGATACGGGCGTCCTGGGGCAGGCGCAGTGCCAGGGTCAATCCGGCTGCGCCGCTGCCGATAATGAGTACGTCGTACTGGTGCTGGAGATGCATCGCTGGAGGCCCGTTCTTAATTCAGGTATCGTTTCGCTCGGAGTTTGTCGGATTTAGGCAATCGTGGCGAGTATGGTGGGAGAGTGGCTACAGATGCTAGCAATTTTGACGCGCATGGGTCGTTCCCGGCAACTGCCTCCCGCGATCCTTGCGCATTCCCGTACATTGTCAGCCCGGACAACGAAAAAATACGGCAATTTGGGCCGTTCTCTCGCAAGGCGAATCGTGCCGCAATTCAAGCTGAATTGCCTTCAGGGGAGAGAACCCCCTGGGGGAGAGGGTGCCCCGGCGTGCCAATGCAGTGGATTGTTGTTAAATCGGACCAACTCCCGTATTAAGCCATTCGGATTGAAAGCGTCTTGAATAGAAACTTTACCTTAAAAGGCCATTACTGGCGAACTCTCCCTGGTTTTTGCGGTCTACAGCAAGCATGCAGGCTATCCGGGAAACAGAGAGGTTAACCCGGATGGGCGAAAGAAACCTGGACCAGGAGCTGGTCGAGCGGGTGCAAGGCGGTGAAAAGGCCGCTTTCGATATTCTGGTTCGGAAGTACGAGCATAAACTCGCCAATGTCATAAGCCGATATATCCATGACCAGAGTGAAGTGCTGGATGTAGCGCAGGACGCCTTCATCAAGGCCTACCGCGCGTTACCAAATTTCCGTGGTGACAGTGCCTTCTATACATGGTTGTATCGCATTGCTATCAATACCGCCAAGAATCATCTGGTAGCGGCCGGCCGACGACCGCCAAAGAACGATATTGATGCCCAGGAAGCGGAACAATTCGAGGCAGGTTCAGGTCTCAAGGAGTATGCAACGCCAGAGCGCCTGGCTTTGCGGAGTGAACTGGCGGGAACGATTCAGGATGCGATCGAAGAGTTACCCGAAGAGTTACGCGTAGCCATCGTGCTGCGTGAACTGGAAGGATTGAGTTATGAAGAGATCGCCAGTGCCATGGAATGTCCCATTGGTACAGTGCGGTCGCGGATTTTCAGAGCTAGGGATGCGATCGATAAAAAGATTCGACCCTTGCTTGATGAGACGGATGCAGGTGAATAGAGATGAGTGACGAAATCCGTGTACAACTGTCTGCATTGGTGGATGACGAGCTCGATGAAGCCGAGCGGCCTTTGCTACTGGGGCGGTTACAGCGCGATAGCAATCTTCGAGAAGTTCTTGGCCGTTATCAGTTGATCAGCGAGGTGATGCGTGGCGCGGGGCAGGTGGCCACGCTCGGTATCGCCGACCGCGTCAGGCAGGCGCTGGAGCAGGATGCAGCCCTGACCGGGGCGGATAAGCCTAATGCCGGTAGTTTGAGTTGGTTGAAACCGGTCGCTGGATTGGCGGTAGCAGCATCGGTTGCAGTGGTGGCTGTGTTAGCCGTGACTTCAGTTCGAGAGCCGGCGGTTGAGACGGGCGCCAGGGTGGCATCCAGCCAGAATGTCGCGCCAGCGGTAAGCGGGGGTGAGGAAATGTGGGAACGTATCGAACCCCGCATTGACAAACGCATGTCTGCCTATCTGGTTAATCATAACGAATATGCGGCCAGCCGGGGTGTACAGGGCGTTATGCCCTATGTGCGTATAGTAGGATATGAAAACAACCGGCAATGACACGTTCTTTGGCATCAAGCGTTCTGGCAGTGATGATTGTGGCCGCGCAAAATGTGGCGTGGGCCGAGTCGGATGCCCATCAGTGGCTGGAGCGCATGTCCATGGCCTCGCAGTCACTGAACTATTCCGGGACCTTTGTCTATCAACGCCAGGGTAGTCTTGAAGCCATGCAGATCGTTCACGCCAGGGATGAATCCGGCGAGCGTGAACGCCTGCTGTCGCTGACCGGTCCGAAGCGTGAAGTATTACGCGACAATCAGGTGGTGACCTGTATTCTGGGGGATCGTCAGTCGGTGGTCGTCAACAAGAGTCGGCCACGCACACCGTTTCCGGTGAGTTTTCCCACGGAGCTGATGGATCTGGAAAAACGCTATCGTTTTAAGGTGCTGGATGAGGACCGTGTTGCCGGACTGACATGCCGGGTGGTCGCGGTCGAACCGCGTGATGAGTACCGCTACGGGCGCAGACTCTGCGTTCATGACGAAAGCCATTTGTTACTGCGGTCCGAGTTGACGGCAGCCGGGGGTGACGCCATTGAGCAGGTGATGTTTACGGCGGTGGAGTTTCCGCAAGCGATCGCAGGCCAGCAATTGTTACCGGATATGGACGGCGCTGATTTCACCTGGCATCGTGAGCCCGCGGAGCAACCGGAAACCGGCGATAGTGCTGCGGATTCGCGTTGGAAAGTGACGCAGGTCCCCGCAGGTTTTATGTTGACCGATCACGGTTGGCATCAGCTGTCTGCAGATGACGCGGGTGTCGAACACTGGGTGTACAGTGACGGTCTTGCCAGCGTTTCGGTTTATATCGAAAAATCCCTCAAGGATAGTGAAGCGTACAGCGGTGTATCGTACCGGGGTGCCCTGAACGCGTACGGTACCATGGTCGGCGGTCATTATGTGACGGTGGTCGGTGAAGTGCCGCGCCAGACCGTAGAGTTGATCGGCAAGTCTGTCCGCCTCAAGTAAAGCGATGCTTGAAGAAACTGCACAGGTGGTACGGATCAAGGGCGACGAGGTCTGGGTGGAGACGCAGCGCCGCTCAAGCTGTGATGCCTGTTCGGCGGAAAAGGGTTGCGGTACGGCAACCCTGTCGAAAGTGCTGGGAAACCGGCGTAATGTGATACGCGTTTTATCCGCCATTCCGCTCGGGGTCGGTGATCAGGTGGTGATCGGCATCAGGGAGCAGGCGCTGGTACGCGGTTCGCTGGCGGTCTACGCTGTACCGATTCTGCTCCTGTTGCTCGGTGGGCTGATTGGAGAACTGGGCGCAAAACAGTTTATTTGGCAGAATGCTGAACTTGCCAGCGTGACGCTGGGGATTTCGGGTTTGATTGCCGGGCTTGTCTGGCTGAAGAGATTTACCCGCCGAATACAAAATGATCCGAACTTTCAGCCGGTTGTGTTACGGCGACAGAGCTCGGCGGGAATGGTGCTGATAGAGTGATGCAGGAGTATTTATGATTTCGTTAAAGAAGTTGCGCCGGACGCTGGTGTTTTCCGCATTTGTGCTGACGGGGGCTGCGAATCTGCAGGCCGGCAGCTTACCCGATTTTACCGATCTGATCGAAGAGGCCACCGATGCAGTGGTGAACATCAGTACCACGCAGAAAGTGAAGTCCGGCCACATGAATCTGCCCGAAGGCATGGAAATACCCGATTTACCCGAGGGCTCGCCGTTTGGTGACTTGTTCAAGCACTTCTTCGGTGAGCAGGGTGGTGATGCAATACCGCGTGAACGGGATGCCAAGTCGCTGGGATCCGGTTTCATTATATCCAAGGACGGCTACATTATGACCAACAATCACGTGGTCAAGGATGCCGATGAAATCATTGTTCGCCTGGAGGACCGTCGCGAACTCAAGGCAGATGTCATCGGCATTGACGAGCGCAGTGACGTTGCCCTGTTGAAAATTGACGCTGACAATCTGCCGGTCGCAAAAATCGGTAAGTCCGATACGCTGCAAGTGGGTGAATGGGTGGTGGCGATCGGCTCACCTTTTGGTTTTGACCACTCAGCGACAGCCGGTATCGTCAGCGCCATGGGACGGGCTCTGCCGCGAGAAAACTATGTGCCGTTTATCCAGACCGACGT
>JBDNAP010000324.1:0-4516 GCA_039768325.1 Thiogranum sp. | reverse complement strand
GTTTGGGCAAGGTGCCGACAATGGCGTCGATGGAGCGCTCGTCAGGGTCGTTTACATCAACAACACTCAGCAACAAGCGACGTTCCGCCCCTAACCAGCCCGCCGGCAGGCGGAACTCCAGATCATAACCATCGGTGCGCTCACGCCACACACCCGAGAGATCGAAAAGTGCCTGACCGGTCAGAGGATACTGCCAGTTTTCCTGAACCTCATATGCACTGATACTACCCTGCCCTTCAGTCACCAGCACGAAGCGACCTATCCGGCCATCGGGGCTTACCAGCGCCAGGCGAACCTGGTCGCTGTTATCCAGGCGCTGATAGCGGGGATGGCGATAGACAAGGTGCCGATCCTGTACCCGCAGCAGACCATAGATGGTGTCCGCCCTCTCACCCAGCAGCAAACTAAAGAACGGTGACACCGGTAACCGATCGCGGCGCTTGAACAGCGTACTTTCCTCTCCATAGGGCTTGCTGCGCGCCAGCAGGGGTCCCCAGTCCGTGGTGTAACCATCGAGCTCAATGGTAGTTTCCAGCGGATAGACATAGAGCGCATTCTGTTCCAGTGAAGGTTGTAAGGGGCTGGCAGCGGATTCGAACAGATCGGAACGGTCATGCAGCACCGTGGCTACCGCACGCACGGCGAGTAACTGAGCTTCCTGCTGACCGTTGAGCAGGAATTCCTTCATCTCGCCGATGTAGCGATAGCCCAGCCAGGGAATAGCCAGCAGTACTGAACTGAACAGCAGTAAGCGCCCACCCAGCCCAAGACGCTTCATCGACAGATCCAGTGATAACCGTAACCGTATTTCGTTCTGATGCAATCGAAATCCGCATCAAGCTGTTTGAATTTTTTACGCAAGTGCACGATGTGCGTGTTGATGGTGTTGTTTTCTACCACACCCTGCCTGGTCGCATTGGCCAGATCGTCGTAACTGGCGCCATCGGCCTGTTTCAGCAGCACGGATAACAAATCGAATTCGGTAGGCGTCAGTGCCACGACGTGATTCTTCCAACTCACCTGCATTGCAGTCCGGTTCAGCTTCAGCTTCTCTCCCACACAAAGATCCGCGTCGGACGGTATACGGTGCCGGTCCTTAATACGAAACAAGGATCGTATGCGCTCGATCAAGTAGTCAAAAGTGACAGGCTTGGTCTGATAATCCCAGGCGCCCAACTGCAGGCCATAGATCTTGTCGACTTCATTACCCCGGCTGGTGAGAAAGATGATCGGCACTTGTGCATCACGTTGCTGCAGATAACGGCAGATTTCGAAACCGCCACCGACATCCTGTCCGAGCATAATATCCAGAATTGCCAGATCAGGCAGGGCCTGCTCGAAAGCCAGCTGGGCCTCCTCACGGCCGCCATACTCGTCAACCCTATAGCCCTGCTGCCGCAAGGCCTCTGCGTAATGTGCACGCTGCTGCGGATCATCTTCCACAATAGCAATGGTTTTCGTCATCAACAATTTCCTGATATATAAATCTACAATCTACCTGAGATGGCCGTGCTTGTAGATACCCCAGCCATCGCCTCCATGATTTCTCCACCTTTCTTTCATGATCCGGTAATGATTGAAACGCCCCGCAGTGCTGGAATAAGAACACTGAAGTGAACACCGGCGCGACCAGGACGGTAATCCTGCCAGGGATGGCAGCGCTGGATCAAACAAGAAGGAGAATAGCAATGAACTCTCCCTGTCGCCTTGTGGCAGGCCTGGCAATCGGCCTGAGTCTGCTATGCCTGACCGCTGTGTCGGCGCCAGCACCTGCCGGCGAACAGCGTCCACAGGATTCCGCTCAAGGCAGCCTGTGGTTGCGCGATGGACAGAACTACCCTTATCAACCGGCGCCAACGCTGGATACCAGTGTCAAAATGGACATTACCGGCATGCTTGCACGGGTGCAGGTTCGCCAGACCTTCCACAATCCTGGCAATCGCTGGGCAGAGGGTATCTACGTCTTCCCCTTACCGGAACAGGCAGCCGTTGACCATTTACGCATGGTCATCGGTGAACGCATTATCGAAGGACAGATCAAGGAACGGGCGCAAGCGAAGAAAAGCTACCAGCGGGCCAGACAGGCCGGCCAACGCGCATCCCTGGTAGAACAGGAGCGCCCCAATATGTTTACCACCTCACTGGCCAATATCGCACCCGGTGAGTCTATTAGCGTTGAAATAGAATACCAGCAAACGGTCCGCTATCACGATGGCGCTTTCCGGCTGCGATTTCCCATGGTGGTTGGCCCCCGCTACATACCGGGGATAACACTGGGCGTAGAAGAACGGGTCACCACGTTTTCCGGTACTGGCTGGGCCGGGGCGACCACCCGGGTTGCGGACGCAGCACGCGTCACCCCCCCGGTACGGCATCCGGACCAGGGGCCGGTCAACCCGGTCACGCTGGACATCCGGCTCAATGCGGGCCTGCCGCTGGCTGAAGTCAGCAGCACGTATCACCCCATCGAGCAGCATCTGAGCGCCGAGGGGTATTACCGCATCAGGCTGGCGGAAAAACAGCTGCCCGCGGAACGTGACTTCGAACTGGTCTGGCGCCCACCGGCGGCCTCCGCACCAAAGGCGGCATGGTTTGTAGCGCAGAAGGACCAACAACAATACGGCCTGTTGATGCTGGTACCACCGGGACAGAATGCCGCAACCCCGGGCACCGGCAGGGATGTAGTGTTCGTGATCGACACCTCGGGTTCCATGCACGGTGACTCCATCCGACAGGCACGCAGAGCACTGCTGCTGGCGCTCGACCGGCTTACAGGGCGTGACCGCTTCAACATCATTCGGTTTAATAACACAGCAGAAAGCCTTTTCAGTCGGACAGAGAACGCTGACGCAAACAAACTGACACGGGCCCGTCAATTTGTCCGCAGCCTGGACGCCAACGGCGGCACCGAAATGCTGCCCGCGCTTGAAATGGCCCTACAGTACGAAGAGCGGCATGGCATTCGTCAGGTGATTTTCCTGACCGATGGCAGTGTAGGCAATGAACGCGAACTGTTTCAGCTTATCCGGAAAGAACTCGGTGACAGCCGGCTGTTTACCATCGGTATCGGTTCTGCACCGAACAGCTACTTTATGCGCAAAGCCGCCGAATACGGGCGCGGTACCTTTACTTATGTCGGCAACACCGCCGAAGTCATGGAAAAAACATCCGACCTTCTGCTGAAACTGGAACAACCCGCATTAACCGAAATCCGAGTTGAGCTCCCACCGGGCCAGGATCTCGAACTGTTGCCGCAGCGCATTCCAGATCTGTATGCCGGTGAACCGCTGCTGGTGGCCTTTCACGGCACAGACCTGCCCGCTTGGATCGAGGTTCAAGGACAACGCGGTGACCAGACCTGGACAACCAGGGTGACCCTGGACGGTGGTCAACAGGGCGACGCCCTGGCACCCGAATGGGGCCGTAGAAAAATCGCCGGGCTTATGACTCGCCTGCACGACGCGGAAAACGACGACCGCCGCCAGGCATTACGCCAGGAAGTAATAAACACCGGACTGACACACCATCTTGTCAGCCAATACACCAGCCTGGTGGCCATTGATGTAACGCCGGCGCGCAAACAGAACGAGTTGCTGAAGCAGCATAGTGTGCAAACCAATATGCCCGCCGGCTGGTCCTACCAACACGTCTTCGGCCTGCCACAAACCGCCACAGCCGCACAGCTGCACCTGGCAAGCGGTTTGCTGCTGCTGTTACTGGCATCGCTTGCCGGTCTGTGGACGCGGAGACTGCCATGATTAAAACCCGAACGCTGATCATTCTGTTTATTGCCGGCCTGGGAATCTGGCAAACGACGTCCGGAACCTGGATCCACGCCAAGGCCCAACTGGCGCAGGTCCTGCTGGAAAGGGCATGGGAACAAACCCTGGCAGGAGATACACAAGCCCACCCCTGGCCCTGGGCGGACACCTGGCCGGTAGCCCGATTGCGCATACCCTCACGCGATGTCGATGTCATTGTCCTGCAAGGTGACAGTGGTCGCAGTCTGGCCTTTGCACCCGGCATGGCAGCCGGCAGCACACTGCCCGGGCAGGCTGGAACAACCCTGATCAGCGCGCACCGCGACACCCACTTCAAAAACATTGCCGACATTCAACCTGGGGAGCAGATCGAGCTTGAAACCACCCATGGAAACTGGCTCTACCGTGTGCTCTACACCGACGTGGTCGATGCACGCGATAGTGGAATCACCAGTGATCCGCTGCATGACGAACTAGTGCTAGTGACCTGCTACCCGTTTGAAGCGCTGGTCCATGGCGGCCCCTTCCGACTGGTGATACACACCGAGGCAGTTAGCAGAAACACAGGAATCGCAAGCCAATATAAGCAAACCACCGCACTGCAATCTCTACCACTGGCGACCCTTTATTGAGGTGTGTAAAATGACGGCTAAGAAACATGGGGCCGTAGCTCAGCTGGGAGAGCGTCGCGTTCGCAATGCGAAGGTCGGGAGTTCGATCCTCCTCGGCTCCACCAATTTCTAGTTTTTTCCTTC
>JBDNAP010000046.1:0-5933 GCA_039768325.1 Thiogranum sp. | reverse complement strand
GCCACCGTGATACCCACGCCCAGCTCCACCAGCAGAATCCCCAGATGTTGCCCGGCAACCTGGTTGCTGCCCAAAAGCGTGTAATCGAGATAATTACCACCTAACAGCAAGGGCACCACCCCAACCCCGGCATAGATCACCACGCCCAGCGCAGCCAGTTTGTGTAACCAGCGTGAGGGTATGATCTTTTCTGCGACGTCAAGCCCAAACACCAGCGCGTAAAGAATGAGCGCGGCGCTGAATATCACTCCGGCCTGAAAGCCGCCACCCGGCCCGAAATCACCATGAAACTGAACATAGAGTGCAAACAGAATGATCAGTGGAATAACGAATTTTGCAATAACATGCAGGATAAGATTATGTCTCATCTGGTCTCCCCTCATCCCTGGGTCTGGCCGCCGCTTTTGAGCGCCTCCCACGATCAGCAGCAGCACGGCCACGCCTGCGGTATAAACCACCACGACCTCGCCCAGGGTATCAAACCCGCGATAGCTCGCCAGTACGGCGGTCACAATATTCGGCACCCCCGTTTCCTGGAGTGCATTGTCGATGTAGTAGCGCGCAACATGTGTTTGTGCCGGCGCCTCGGGCGCACCAAACCCCGGGATATCCCAGGTGCCGTAAATCAGTGCCGAACCTGTTATGACCACGACGACCAGCGGCAACCATGGACGGTGGGCCCGCGGCGCCTCTGCGTAGTAGGGTTTTTGTGGTCTTTTGACCAATGCCAGGGTAGCCAACATCAATACCGTCGAGATTCCCGCCCCCACTGCCGCTTCGGTAAAAGCCACATCGGGGGCATCCATAACCACGAACAGACCGGCTGACAGCAGACTGAAAACCCCGAACAGCATGACGATGGCAAACAGGTTTGTCAGGTGCAAGGTAGCTACCGCGGTGATCGCCAAAAAGGCCAGCAAGGTGACATCGATAACAATATCAATCATGATCCAACCTCAGGTTCATCGCTATCCAGCCTGGGCTGCAGACCACTGTGCTGCGCCGCGTTTGCCAGCGCGTGGGAAGCGGTCGGGCTGGTAAAAAAGAGGAACATGAAAATCAAGGCCAATTTAAAGGCGGCGAGACTCCAGCCCGCCTGCAGCCCAAGGCCCAGCAGGATCAACATGGCGCAAAGAGTATCGGTTATTCCGGCAGCGTGCAGGCGGCTGTAGAAGTCGGGGAAGCGGTGGATACCGATACCGCCAACGATACCCAGCGCCCCGCCGGCCAACAGACAGATCCAACTGAGGATATCGATAATCATTCCGGACCTCCCTTAGTTAGCTTCGTTCTCATCGCTGTCGGAGGAGTGAAAATCGCCTCGAGTGACCAGCTTCAGTGCTGCGACGACACTTATGAAATTGATCAACGCATAGACCAGCGCAATATCCAGCACATCACCTCTGCCGGAGAAAAACGCCAGAACGGCGATCAGCAGCACAGTCTTGGTGCCGAAAATGTTGACCGCCGCAATACGATCATAAGTCGTAGGCCCGGCAAGGGCGCGCGCGAGGGCCAATCCCATCGTCACAAGGATCGCCAGTAAAGCTGCAATAAACACTATTTGTCGAACATCCGGTTAGAGATTTCTTCTGACATGGCGCCTGTGGCAAGCTCGCTGGCCGCCTCCTTGCTGAGCGCATGAACGGTGAGATTGTCTTTCGACAACTTGATCGTGACCGTGCCGGGAGTCAAGGTGATGGAGTTGGCGTAAATTACCGCCCCGAGATCGGTTTCTTGCGACTGTGGGATTTCGATCATCTGCGGGCTGATCGGCGCCTTCCTCCGGCTCAGGATCCGTGTAACAACATCGATATTTGCCTTTACGATCTCTCTGAATATATAAACAAAAAAGCCGGGGAATTTCGACGAGAGATGCAGCGGATAGCTTTCGTGATCGATAACATTCATTCGCCGTGACAAGAAAACCGTGAGCGCAACAGATGCCATCCCCAACCCCAGCAGCAGGGGTTCCAGATGTCCCGACAAAAAGATCCAGAAAAGAAATAGTAGTACGGCAAAGCTGAAAGATTTCATTTCGGTGGCCTGGTGTATCTAAATGGTGATTTGTCTTTGAATTGACCCGCGTGCCTGGCCAGATTATGGCCTGATTTCTCCTTCTTTTGCTAGTTTTTCTGTTCTCCGTTCGGGACAGTCCGTTGTCGCAAGCGGCCAACGTAGTTGGTGGATACATCGTCTCGATGGCCATCGGACTAGCTTTGCACGCACTTCTACCCGTAGAATAGTGGAGCATGGGCTTGGCGGTTGGCATGATCATTGCGACAGTGGCAGCTCTGCGGGTGACGCATCCGCCAGTGGGCGCGAATCCCCTGGTGGTGCTGTTGGACAATCCGGGACGGGGGTATATCGGATTACCCGTTGCGGTTGGAAGTCTGATGCTTGTCAAGATCGCGCGGCTGTATCACCGATTACCGCCGCGCATCATCTATCCCACACCGGAGCAAGAGTAACCATCAACAACTGGAAGATGTCACCACGGCCAAGGCATTGTTACCTCGGATGCCGTACGTGAGCAAGAGAAGATCGAGCGCTCACAGCGCCGGTCGGTGCCACAGATCTTCATCGATAAACCTTCACGTGGTTGATTCACGTTTTACTCGGTTAAACTGGATTCCTATCTTGCTTGTTTGGTCATGTACTAAAATATCGCAGAATTCTTTTCAAGAAAATTTTGAATATGGTGTTTTTCATGGTATCTGCCCTATGCACGAAAAATAAACTATTGTGTTTAAAAAAGATTCAAGGCTTATTAACAATCGAGTGGGAATGATCGGTTAATGTGTCCCCCGGGCAGGGAGGCGGCTCTTTGCCGGCTGACTTACGCACGTCTTAGGTGTGCTATGGATTGTGCGTACAAAGACTGACATTGAGTGGATGCGCTACGCGTTGGATCTGGCCGGGCGTGCGGGCGGGCAGGATGAGGTGCCGGTCGGTGCCATCATTATCCAGGACGATAAAGTGATTGGTGAAGGCTGGAACCGGCCGATATCCACCAACGATCCCACGGCACACGCTGAAGTTGTCGCCATGCGTGCCGCCGCGCAACAGCTTGGTAATTACCGTCTCACCGGTACTACGCTTTATGTCACCTTGGAGCCCTGCCTGATGTGCGCAGGTGCTATGATACACGCCCGCATCGGGCGCCTGGTGTTCGGCGCCTATGATCTTAAACGTGGTGCGGTGAACAGTACCGCACACGCCTTTGAAACCCGGGGCCTGAATCATCAGCTTGAAGTCTGCGGCGGGGTGCTGGAGGAGGACTGTGCGGATTGTCTGCAGCGGTTCTTTCGTGCGCGCCGTGGTTGAGGCGCGTTGCGTGCAGGTGGCGTCTTCCCGGCAGTGCAGCAGATTGTTTCTGAATTCAACGGGATTCTGACCAGTGAACAATTCAAAGGGCCACCCTATGCAGCAATTATTCCTTTTTATGCTTGTTTTTTTACCCGTAGCGGCATTCTCACAGGCCGATTTTCCAGCGGGACCTTATCCGCCCACCGCTGTCGATATGCAGCTGCAGCGCTTGTCCGACCACGTTTATTTTGTGCAGGGTGCGGCGGGGGTTGCGACTGACAATGAAGGCTTTATTTCCAATGCGGGTGTTATTGTCACCGCTGAGGGGGTCGTCGTTTTCGATGCGCTGGGCACCCCGTCGCTCGCAGACCTGCTGCGCAGAAAAATCCGTGAAGTCACCGATCAACCGGTTGTTCGGGTGATCAGCAGTCACTACCACGCCGATCATATTTACGGACTGCAGGTTTTCGAAGAGCAGGGTGCAGACGTCTGGGCACCGGCCGGGGCGGAGAAGTATCTGGACTCCGAGAATGCCCGGGAACGGTTGGAAGAACGGCGTTTCTCACTGGAACCCTGGGTCAATGAAACCACCCGTCTGGTTGAGCCTGACCGTTATATCGAGGTGCAGGAGAATTTCCAGCTGGGCAGCCTGCGGTTTACCGTCTCACCGGTTGGCGCGGCGCATTCGGACGGTGACCTGACGCTTTACGTCGAGCCGGATCGAATTCTGTTTTCCGGTGATATTATCTTCGAAGGCCGGGTACCCTTTGTGGGAGACGCCAATTCAGGGCGCTGGCTCAAAGCAGTCGAGCGTATGGAGGACCGGCAGCTGCTTGCCCTGGTGCCCGGGCACGGTGCGGCAGCCAAAGACCCTAACCGGGTCATTGCGACCATGCGGCGTTATCTGTCTTACCTGCGTGAAACGATGCGCGCTGCCGTCGAAGATTTCAGACCATTTGACGAGGCTTACGCTGCAATCGATTGGTCGGAATTCGAGCGCTTACCGGCATTCGCGGAAGCCAATCGCAGGAATGCCTATCAGGTTTACCTGTCAATGGAAGCGGAATCGCTGTCTGATTGGGAATAACAGCAGTCGATGACGTTTTTCCCGTTCGGAAAACCTGATCTGTCCTCCTATGTCCGTATTTCCCCCTCTTGACGCGGCTCAGTCAGAATATTAGCTTTGAGCATAAAGGATAGATGCGGACAAGCACTTGAGGTGGCGTGTGGAACGACGCCGGGCCAATCGGTCGAACCTCGGAGCTACTGGGGCACGCATCAAAATATAGATAAAATATAGAATAATCAAAGAGAAAATTGTTGATTTCGGAGAATAATAATGAACGAAACAAGTGAGAATAGCACAGAACCAGGGGGTGGTGCGGTCGATCCAGAGCGGGTTGTAGCGGAATCCCGGCGCGATTTTCTGAAAAAAGCCGGGAAGTTTGCTGTCTATACGCCACCGGCTGTCATGGTGCTGATGAAGCCCAGTTACGCGACGGTCAGTGGTTCCGGCACCGGGCGTCCCTATCCCATACCAACTCGACCGGAACGCTGATATCCGTTGTAGCGCCGCTGGACAGGCTCGAGTTGATCTATTGATGCCTGGTTTTGCCAGCAGCTGAGGGCTGGAAGCAGAGACCATCTCACAGTGACAGTCTATCCGCTCTGTCACCCAATCCTTCAGTCCGGGCTCCGGTCAGGCGTGTGCCCCGGGCACGCAGCGGTAGTCTGTGTGCACTAATTAGGAGTTTTCCAGCTACGCACGGGCGTGGGGAGTTTGCAGCAAAAAGCGCGGCATTGATTAATAGGCAGCTGTTGCGTAAGTCTATTTATAATAAGGAAAAATAATTATGAGACCACTGAGAACCCTGATTTTCAAACTCATCGTAGTACTGTTTGCCGGTGTAACTGCCATAGGCGTTCAGGCCGCACAGTTGCAGATACAGTTCGGCGGGGCTGATCTGGAATACTACGTGTTCGATGATACCGGCCCGGTTATGGGTGATATTTTTGACGGTACCTTTGCGGGGGCGGGCTACCTGGGTGGCGATGGCGACCCGGCCAATTCAGATCCCCTGTTGTTCATGGGCTTCCTGGTCGACGGAGTGTCGGCGGGAACGCTGACCAGCGATATTTACCTGGATACTTTCATCCAGGACGTCTGGAATATTCCCGTCGGGGGGGGCGCGGTGCAGAGTCAGGGTAACAGTTTCTCCGGATTTGGTTTCGATCTGCTGACCCAGCCAGGATGCACGTTAAATTGCTGGGGTCTGGGGCTGGAGATCGATACCGTGCAGATCAACTACAGCGGCAGCCAGATCAGCATACAGGGTTCGGGTACAGCGACGGGGGTGTTTCAACAGATGTTGCCGTTTGGCCTCGAACTGGATGCTTCCAAGCCGATTACGTTCGATTTCACGGGAACAGGTATCACCAGTCTTAGCGACGATGGCGCTTATCTCACCGGTTTCAACCTGGCGGGTACCGGGACGATCACGGGTACCTTGGTACCGGTACCGGCTGCGGTCTGGTTGTTCGGATCCGGTATGCTCGGCCTGGCGGCTGTTGCACGGCGGCCGAAGAAGCGCTGATTCGAGTCAGCTTCCAGCAATGGCTTGTGG